>JBAXQP010000099.1 GCA_037131655.1 bacterium
GATGAAAGGGGAGATGGGGCTGCTTTTTTTGTCCAAATCGATAACGATTTTGCTCAATGATCTTTCTATCCTATTTCAGGTTTCCAGTGCGACCAGTCTCCTGCGTAAATAACCTCTTCTTCAAGTTCAACCTTAAAGCGTTCTTGAACGCGTTGTTTGACGAGAAAAGCCAAATTGCGCATATCTCCGGCAGTGGCATGAGAAACGTTAATGAGGAAATTCGCATGCTTAGGTGAGACTTCAGCCCCGCCGATCTGAGCGCCTTTTAATCCACAAGTAGAAATAAGATAACCTGCCGGAACAACTCCCGCGTCTTTCATTGCTTGTGGTAAATCGGGCAGGTTTTGTGCGAGTTCGTTATTAGACACATTTTTGAAATAGCTCCCTGCGCTGCATTCGACGGGTTGCTTTAATGTGCGCTGTTCCTGAAAGCTTCGCGCTTTAGCGAATATTTCTTGCCTGTCGCCTGACTGGAGCTTAAGCCTAGCTGCCAATAAAACCGTGGGCGGTGCGCCCGGGCGTCTTAAACGACTGTCTCGATAAGAAAAATCCATCCAATCTGGGCTGACCGTCATGCGTTGGCCTTCCGTTACCAGGTCGATATCGATTAATAAGTCAGCGATGTTGCTGCGATAAGCGCCTGCATTAGAAACGAGCGCTCCACCGAGGGTGCCGGGAATTCCAACAGCAAATTCAAGCCCTGATAAACCTTGCTGAGCGGTTTTCAAGAAGAGGTCTTGGAAGCAGATGCCAGCTTCCGCGTAAGTGATTTCGCCGGGTTCACAACTTTTGCAGTTATTTAAAATCACTAAGCCGCGAATCCCCAAGTCACTTACCACCATGTTGCTTCCGAACCCCAACATAAACATGGGGACATTGAATTGATGGGCAAGTGAAGCGATTTGGGCGAGGCCTTCGATTGCGGTGGCATTATAAAAAAGATCTGCCGGTCCGCCTACGCGCAAGGTGGTATGGAGACGCAAAAGTACGTTTTGTTCAATGTGATGCGGGCGAGGTAGAGCATCCAGGAGTTGCTGATATCGATTTTCGATTGGGGTTTCTTCCTCCATCGCAATCTCAAATAGAAAGCCCCATTGCTAAAAAGCCTTCGCGCCAAAATACGGCTACGAAGGCAAAGAGAGGCCTTCGTAACCGATTAAGCGCGTGTGACTTTGCCTGCCTTGAGGCAGCGTGTGCAAACTTTTAATTTAACTGTGGAGCTAGGTCCAGCCTGAGCGCGAACGGGCTGAAGATTGGGCAAGAATCGCCGTTTTGTTCTCTGGGCGCGCAGTTTCCACTGGCCCGAGTGACGGTGCCTAATATTCTGTCCGAACATTGCGCCTTTTCCGCAGATCTCGCAGACTTTCATGATATGTCAATTCCTTCCGTTCTTTACTTAATGCTTACCTGAAAATCGTAGGTCTTGAAGTATACCACATCCAACAAACGAAGTATCTCAACCCCAATTACACAATTATTTCATCCGAAAGAAGGGGATATGGGATTGATGTCGAATAGGGGATTAATGGAGGCTTATTATGGTTAGTGATGCGCCGTATGTGATGCTAATTGTCCAAGATATGGGGCAGTCCCTCTGTTTTTATAGGGATCGACTGGGGTTGACTGCTTGTGGCCAGGATGAATGGGGAGGTCATCAGATAGCTCGGTTAATGTTGGGTGATTTTAGTCTTGTCCTCTTTCAACAACCTCCTGATGAGCAGGAATCCGATCAATTGTCGTCTGAGTGTAAGCGGGGAGATGGCGTTATCCTGTCTTTTCCTGTTGCCTCGATTGATGAATTGCTTCCGATACTGGAAGCTGATGGAAGAACGATACTACGTGAAGTGATGGAGGCTCCCTGGGGAGAGAAAACCCTTATTTTAACTGATCCTGATGGATATGCAGTATTATTATCTGAAGAAATGGGGATACAAATATAATAATGTCTAACGAACTTTTACCGCAAAGTAATGGCCGTTATAAAGCATGGTGGAAGGGCAGTCAAGGCGAATGGTGGGTTGTCACTCAAGCATTGCTTTTAATTGCACTCGTGATTAGCCTGTTTGTGGTTCATGTTTTTGCGAAATGGCCTTTGTGGCTAGTCATTACTGGCCGCGTTATTGGTACTCTTCTTTTTATGATAGGCTTGGGGATGCTATTTATTGGCCTTACTTGTCTTGGGCGAAACCTTACTCCACTCCCAAAGCCTAAAAAGAACGCAACATTGAAACAAGGAGGCATCTATAGGCTTGTTCGGCATCCAATGTATGGAGGGGTTATTCTGCTTGTGCATGGTTTGGCGTTTCTTTTCGCAAACACGCTTACCTTGATTATCGCTGTATTATCGTTTGCGTTCTATGATGGGAAAGCCAGCGTTGAAGAAGAATGGTTAACCGAGCGTTTCTCTGAATATAAAGACTACCGAAAACGAACCCGCAAGCTCATCCCCTGGATCTATTAATCGCTTTCCTTGCCCCAACGCCTTTGAAATTCATACTCAAAGGCATTATAAATAGGCTCATCAATAAAGACGAACCTTATCTCCTGCACCGTCGTCTCAAGGTCCTCATTGATATAATCTTCAACCGCCTGAAGCATGACTCTAGCGCATCGGTCTTTAGGAAATCCATAAATGCCGGAACTGATGGCAGGGAAGGCGATTGACTTCAACTGATGGTCTTGAGCAAGTTTCAAGCTGCTTAATACTGCGTTCCGTAATTTATTATCCTCGTCCCCACTACCCCAAATAGGGCCTACCGCATGAATGACATATTTAGCCGGCAGTGAGCCTGCGCCGGTAATAGCAGTCTGTCCAGTGGGAACATGGCCGATTCGATTGCATTCCTGCTGGATGATGTGGCCGCCTTTTCGCGCTATAGCACCCGCAACTCCGCCGCCAAGTTGCAAACTTTCATTCGCCGCATTAACAATGGCGTCCACTTCTAGTTCAGTGAGGTCGTCACGAGCCAACATAATTAATGTTTTATTAATAATCGTTTGATTTATAGCAAAAATATTGGCACAATTAAAAACTGTAGTAATTACTATGCCCCTTTTGACCGATTATATCTCATAAGATGGTTCCAATCAAGGAATTATTGCCTTGAGGTGATCTGAGTCATGAGCCGAGCGCTGATAACGGTATTCATTTTCGGCCTTTTTCTTACAAGTTTTGCTGCAACAAATATATCCACTGATAATCGTGTTGATCCTAAGATAGCTGAGCATTTTCAATTAGCTGTGAATGCACGGCAAGTCGGCGATCAAGCGAAGGTTCTTGCTGAGACCAGCCTAATCCTTCTTAATACGCCAACAAGTGTGTATTTTGATATGGATGGGGTGGAAGTTCCTTACGACAAGAAATATCTCGATGCAGCGCGCTCCGGTCTTCAATTGTGGAATACCGCCATGCCTGGAACGCCTCTCTTCACTGAAGCAAAAACTGCTGCAGGCGCCCAAGTTATCGTCCATTTCCAAGATCTTTTAGAAATGGATGGGAAGCGGATTTGTGGTCATGTTTTTTGGCGCAGAAGTATGCATTGGAAAACAGACGCAAATGAATACCAAACAGTGCTCTCAGGGGAAATAAAAGTCGCGATGCGGGCACGTCCAAATGGCGAGTGGCATGAGATTTCTTCGATACAACATATCGTTGCACACGAGTTAGGCCACATTCTCGGCCTTAATGATTCCGCGATCTATACCGACATTATGGGGCCTGATGTGCATGGCCGTTCAGTAACCGTGCTGAGCACAGACGAATTGAATTCATTCAAGCAATTACGAACCGAGTGTTTAAAACTACGTGGTTCAGCGCTAGCGCGAATGAAGCGTTGGCAAGATGCCGAATTAGCCTACAGAAATGCCCTGGCCATCGTCCCCGATGATAGCGGTGTGCGCAAGGAGTTAAGTCTAGCCACCCAACGTCTAATCCAACCCTCTGATTAAGAATCAGCGGTTCTGAGAGTCAATAGATCTCAATAGAAATTCATCAATGAACCTGAAAAGCCCCTGCCTGTTATAGGTAGAGGCTTTAATTTATGCCAAATTCCTCACCCCGCTTGTAAAAGGCTCAGTCGTAATTACGATGCCTCTATTGACCGATCATATCATTAGATGGTTCCAATCAAGGTATTATTGTTTTGAGGTGATCTGAGGCATGAGCCGAGCGCTGATTGCGGTATTCATTTTCGGACTTTTTCTTACGAGTTTTGCAGCAACAAATATATCCACCGATAATCGTGTTGATCCTAAGATAGCTGAGCATTTTCAATTAGCTGTGAATGCGCGGCAAGTCGGCGATCAAGCGAAGGTTCTTGCTGAGACCAGCCTAATCCTTCTTAATACGCCAACAAGTGTGTATTTTGATATGGATGGGGTGGAAGTTCCTTACGACAAGAAATATCTCGATGCAGCGCGCTCCGGTCTTCAATTGTGGAATACCGCCATGCCTGGAACGCCTCTCTTCACTGAAGCAAAAACTGCTGCAGGCGCCCAAGTTATCGTCCATTTCCAAGATCTTTTAGAAATGGATGGGAAGCGGATTTGTGGTCATGTTTTTTGGCGCAGAAGTATGCATTGGAAAACAGACGCAAATGAATACCAAACAGTGCTCTCAGGGGAAATAAAAGTCGCGATGCGGGCACGTCCAAATGGCGAGTGGCATGAGATTTCTTCGATACAACATATCGTTGCACACGAGTTAGGCCACATTCTCGGCCTTAATGATTCCGCGATCTATACCGACATTATGGGGCCTGATGTGCATGGCCGTTCAGTAACCGTGCTGAGCACAGACGAATTGAATTCATTCAAGCAATTACGAACCGAGTGTTTAAAACTACGTGGTTCAGCGCTAGCGCGAATGAAGCGTTGGCAAGATGCCGAATTAGCCTACAGAAATGCCCTGGCCATCGTCCCCGATGATAGCGGTGTGCGCGAAGAACTAAGCCTAACCTCCCAAAGCCTAATCCAACCTTCTGATTAATAATCATGAAACTCTGTGATGGTAAATCCGTCCTGTGGGTAGAATGTTGGGTGTGAGAAGTGGCTTTTTACGGATTTGTATAGGAATAATGGCGTTTTGGGTCGGATTTGCTTCAACCCCAGCATATCCTGCCACGGACTACATTGTGAGGCGATTGAACGCCGATACTCAGCTTATCACCTTTGGAAATGGCGCTCGGCTGATTATCCAAGAGACACATGAAGCCCCTCTGGTGGCGATGGACATCTGGATTGCTGCGGGGTCTTCTCGTGAAACCAGCCTTAACAATGGGTGCGCTCATTTTCTGGAACATCTCATTTTCAAAGGTTCGATTGGGCAAACAAACGGCTTTCTTGACCTCCTTGCTGAAAGCGCCGGCTCGATTGTCGATGCCACCACTAACCGCGATTGGGCGCACTATTATACAACGGTTGCCGGCCGCTATTGGGAGCCACTTTATTCCGCGTTAGGCCAGGCGATTTTCAAACCTGCTCTTAATGATAAGGATATCGAAACAGAACGCTCGGTGATCCAGGACGAAATCGCTCGTAACAGCGATAATGAGTACAGATACATAGTCCAAAGGCTCTTTTCCGAATGGTACAAAAACTTATCATATGCTTTACCAATTACCGGTTCGTTTGCAAGTATTAATTCTATCCGTCCTGATCAGGTTAAGGCTTTTCATAAGCAGTGGTATATCGGTCCCAATATTGTCTTTGTGCTTGTCGGAGATATTGATCCCGAGCAAGCCATAAAACTGACCTCCGAACTAATTAAGGGTATCCCTTCAGGCAAACGAGTAATTGAGACATTTATTCTTCCAAAAAGTGGAAAGCGAATTGAAGATAATGGCAAATTCAAAATATCGAGTGTAGCCATAGCCTTTCCGGCTCCTTCCGCCTTATCGCCAAAAGAGGCAGTCGCATTGGACTTTATTCTTTCTCTTTTAACCGACCAGCAAGTCGGGCGATTAAACTCTTGCCTTAAGGAAATTGCCGATACGATCAAAGGAACCTACACAACCACTGTCAAACCAGGACTAATGGCTGTAGTCGTGAATACAAAAGAGGCTAACCTAAAGCTTTGCGAAGCAGCCCTATTAGGGCAGTTTAAAAGCTTGAGGGAAGAGACATTAAGCTCAGTCGAGATGGAAACAGTGCGTCGGCGAATGCTGGGATCAGCACTCTTTGAGGCTGAAACCTTTGGCGGTAGAGCCAACTTATTAGGCTTTTATGCAACAATTGCCGACCCTGATATCGCGATCCGTTATATTGATATGGTGCGCTCCTTAACCCCGCGAGATATTAAAAGTGCAGCCGAGCGCTACCTCGACCCTAGCCTTCAAACTACTCTAATCCTGCATGGTGGGAAATGAGAAACGTAATTCTATATGCGCTTCTTATCGCTCTCCTGTCGAATCCTGCAGTCGCTGCTCCGGTTAAAAGTATTTTAGCTAATAACCTTGGGATTATTATTCAGCCTGAAAATGGGACGGAAGTCGTTTCTTTAAATGCCTTTATAAGAGTAGGTGGAGCGCAGGAGACGCCTGGCTTGAGTGGGTTGAGCAGTGTTGTTGCTCATGCATTATGTGATAGCACTAGATATGAGAGCCGCAGAAAGCTTCAGCAAACTATCCAGCAGATCGGCGGAAGTGTCGAAGTCCTATGGCAGCCTGATTACACCCGAATCTCGATTACGACCACTAAAGACTATTTATATTCCGCCCAAGTTTTTCTATGCGACGTGCTGAAGAATTCGGTTTTTGATAAAGAGATCGCTCAAGCGGCGATCGATCAGGCTTTGAAGACAAGGGAACTGGCTAGTACCAGTTCGATGTTCCGAATGGCCTATACTGCCGCTTGTGAGAAGCTATATCCCGCTCATCCCTATGCATTCCCTTATGGAGGAAATCCCGAGGAGACCAAGCGAATAAAACCATCTGATATGGAACGATTCTACGCTAAATATTATGTGCCGGAGAACATTGTTATCGTAGTGGTTGGTCGAGTGGATGCTAAGACCGTGCAGGAGAAGTTCGATGTGCTTTTAGGGGGATTAGAGAACATCGGAAATCGCGCCAAACCTATCCTCCCTCCAATACCTAAACAAGCATCTCTTACACTTTATCAACCTGGCGTGACATCAAATTATATGCTGTTAAATTTTGCCCTGCCGGGTGCCGCCAGTGATGATTATCCCGCAGTCGTGGTATTAAATACGCTCATTGGTGAAGGGAAGTCCTCCCGCCTATTTCGGCGTTTGCGCGATACCTCTGGGATTGGTTATGAAGTCGGAAGCACACTTGTCCCTATGAGTGTCGGCAGCCAATTGGTTGGCTTCATTCAATTCATCCCAAAAAAAGATAACGCTGCAACTGTGCGTGATGCAATGCTGAAAGTGATGACCGGTTTACTCGATGAGCCGCCAACCGATGAAGAATTAACCCGAGCAAAACGCTTCTCTGTCGGAACCTATGCCTTGCATCACCAACGTGTGAAAGAACGCGCCAATTGGCTAGGATTCTGGGAAATGCAGCGCAAAGGCTATTTGGAAGACGCTGATTTCAGCGCCAAACTAGAAGCTGTCACCAAAGAAGACCTCCTCCGCCTCGCCAAAACTTATCTAAAAGAACCAGTGGTTGTGACCGTCACATCTGGTGATAGCGTGGTGAGTAGAGATTGACCTTCAGCCCGGAAAAAGGCTAGTATGCTTGCCGGTGGGTGGTTATGAGTGTGATTTTGTCCCCTGTTTCGCGTGGGGTTAATAGACTGCGGATCATTCTTGAAATGATCAAATTTGAGCATACAATTTTCGCTTTGCCGTTCGCGTTGATTGGGGCGATTTATGCTTCAAACGGTTTGCCGAATTGGCGGACACTTGTATGGATTATAGCTGCCATGGTGGGCGCGCGAAGCGCTGCGATGTCATTCAACCGTTTGGCCGATCACAAAATCGATGCAAAAAACCCACGAACCAGCAACCGCGCCCTTCCTGCAGGAACCCTCAAACCCTTTCACGTCGCCATTTTTTTATCAGCTTCCATCGCACTTTTTGAATTGGCTAGCTATAAGTTAAATATGCTGTGCCTCATTTTAAGCCCTGTAGCGTTAATCATCGTGCTCGGCTATTCCTATTCAAAACGGTTTACGTCGTTTTCCCATTTATGGCTCGGCCTTTCCCTAGGGATTGCCCCAACTGCCGCCTGGATCGCTGTCAGCGGCCGACTTGAACTTCAGCCGGTATTGTTGAGCCTTGGGGTAATGCTCTGGACAGCTGGCTTTGACGTGCTCTACAGCTTGCAGGATTTAGAATTCGACAAACAGCAAGGTTTGTTCTCCATTCCAAAACGTTTTGGCCTGAAAGCCTCCCTCTGGATTGCTCGTGGTTTTCATCTTATCGCTGCCATCAGTTTTGCCGCAGCAGGTATAGTCCTAGGAGCAGGCATTTTCTATTTCATTGGTGTGGCAGTCATAGCCTTACTCTTAATCTACGAGCACACCCTGGTCAACCCACAAGACCTAACCAAGATCAACATCGCCTTTTTCACCGTAAATGGCTACGTAAGCGTAGTCATGCTCCTTTTTGTGGTTGCTGATTGGGTTTTTAGGGTGAAGGTGTTAGGTGATCGGTGATGGGAGAGAAGGATCGAAGCAAGAGGCAAGAAGCACGATTCGGATTCCAAAACACCTCTTTAGAGGTGTCATTCATAGCCGAAGGCGTGGAATCTGTCTGAATGGTTTAAGAGGGTGTTGCTTCGGCACAAACAGCCTCGTAATGACACGAAAATATCGTTAGCGCTACGGGCTGACTGCTTCTCAGCTAACTAGAAAGGAACTGAAATGAATAGGTCAGTGATTGGGTGCGTGCCTTATCTTAATGCTAAACCGATTATCGCTTGGTTTCATACTCCTGCGGGGGAAGAGGCTGCGGAGGTTCGTTATGAGGTTCCTTCGCTGCTGGCTGAAT
>JBAXQP010000100.1 GCA_037131655.1 bacterium
TTTCAAGATACGGTAAATCTTTGGTTGGCGGAAGCTCAAGATAATTACTATTCCAAGTTCGCTTACGAATATTTCGACGGTCGGCCAATACGGTTGACAGTAAATAATTTTACGATGACTAAAGATTCGAGCAGGGCAGAGCATAGCAGTTTATTTAATCGCCCTGCCATTCAGTGTGCCTCCATTGAGAGTCCGCCCGGTAAGCAAATATGGTTTTTTAATGGGGTGCCGGTCGATATGAAGATGCCTCATTCATTCAAAGGCTATCCGGTGAAAGTGGTTATCCACACCATTGGTGAAGAAGGTCGTGTGAGGATTGAGAGTTTTGTTACCCAATCTACGAAATTAGGAATTCCCAACTATGGATGGAGTATTACAGGCAGTTCCGGCTGGTAGGAATCAACTTAAAGAATTTATCTGATTTAGATTTTGTTCGAACAAATATTCGAACAAATAATAGCAAAAAGGAGAGAAAATGAAGACAAGGCTAAGTGCAGTATTTGCACTTCTTATTATGATGTTAACGTTGCAGGCTGTGGCACAGCAAGTCAATTATTCATCGATTGATAGCGCTGATGTTTATGCCCATTTACGTTCCGGGGATCCGGCCTATGGAACTTATCTGGGAGAGTGGGGATTTAATGGGGTGAGTGTCGATCCGGCCGGATGGCCACCAACCGATGGCGATCGTTATGCTCATGGATATGTGCAATGGCAGCTTTCTGGTTTCACGCCAGGTGTGCAGTACCATGTCACATCAGCGGTTATGACCGTCTATCAGTTAAAAAATCCTAAATGGACAAACAGCAACCCTGATTTAGAATTACGTACCTTGGGATCGAATTGGAGCGAGGCTTCCTGGGTGTATTCCAATACAAGCAATCCTGTACCTGGGCAGTTATTGGCTTTTGGAGACCGCAGTGTCCCTGTCGTTGATCAGCACGTCCCGATAACTTTTAACCTCAATTCTGTTGATTTTGAGAATTATCTCAACTCAAGCGTGACAGGCGGGGTTATGAGTTTTGCATTAACTACACCGATGGACCCCGGTGGACCTACTTCGGGCTTATTCTATACGTTAAGAACACGTGATTATCCCGATCAAACTTTTGCGCCGAAGTTAGTCATTACGGCCGAGGTGGTACCTGAACCCGGAACGGTTGGCGTGTTGTTAGCATTTGGTGTGCTAGCTGCTGCTTATCGACGACATAAGAATTAGCTAAGCATCTTACAAAAACAAGAGGAGCGCGTTAGCGCTCTTCTTGTTTTATACCGTATATATCGTTTTTACACTTAGCTGGCGGTGATATAACCTCAAGTGCTTCTCCCTGACCGATCATTTTTCGGAAGAAGCAAGATCGGTGACCCTCGTGACAAGCTACGCCTGTCTGGTCCACTTTTAATAAAAGAGTATCCGCGTCACAGTCAACTAGGATTTCTCTTACATATTGAAGATGCCCTGATGTTTCGCCTTTGACCCAGAACTTCTGCCGAGAACGGCTCCAATAGGTCGCTAGGCCAGTTTCAATCGTTTTTTTAAGTGATTCTCGGTTCATATAGGCCATCATAAGCACATGTCCGTTTAGATTGTCTTGAACAATCGCAGGGACAAGTCCTTTATCATCAAACTTTATCTTATCTAGAATTTCCATAGTTTCTCCTAACGATTACTCCACGCTCCGACATATAATCTTTTAACTGCTGAACGGTGTAGTTGCCATCGTGGACGATGCTGGCGATAAGCGCCGCATCGGCTTTGGCTGTAGTGACGGCCTGATAAAGATGTTCAGGTGTACCCGCGCCGCCAGAGGCGATGACGGGAATATTTACTGCTTCAGCTACAGCTTTCGTTAAAGGAATGTCATAGCCGATTTGGGTGCCGTCGCGGTCCATGCTTGTGAGCAGGATTTCGCCTGCGCCTAATGATTCTACTTTAGAAACCCATTCAATGGCATCGAGTCCGGTAGGGGTCCTTCCGCCGTGTACGAAAACTTCCCATCTCGGTGAGCCATCCGGTTTTGTACCTACGCATTTGGGATCGACTGCAACGACAACACATTGCGATCCGAATTTTTCTGCTGCCTCAGATATAAGCTCAGGGGTTTCTACCGCAGCAGTATTGATGCTTATTTTGTCAGCGCCTGCTTTCAAGATGCGTCTGAAGTCTTCGACGGTCCTGATTCCTCCTCCAACTGTGAAGGGAATAAACACTGTTTCAGCTACCCGTGCAGCCATTACAGCAACGATATCGCGCTGCTCATGGCTGGCGGTGATGTCGAGAAATACCAGTTCATCCGCGCCTTGAGCATCATAGAGCGCGCCAAGTTCAACAGGGTCGCCTGCATCGCGAAGGTTGACAAAATTGACCCCCTTCACAACGCGCCCGTTTCTTACATCAAGACATGGAATAATTCGTTTCGCTAGCATCGTACTCAAAGGATACCGTTTTTAGCCTTATAAAGCCAAATCATAGCTGATAATAGCCCTAACTATGCTTCATGACGGACTTAAGTAAGAGGGGCGTAATGAGGGTAGTAACGAAGACTACTAAGATCAACTGACCATATAAGTCAGCGGCAATGATGCCTTCCCTTTGGCCAATGCTGGCGAATATAAGGCCAACTTCTCCCCGTGGAACCATTCCAATTCCGATTGCCAGGCGATTGATCCCTCGCCAAGGAGCGCCTAACCCAGCGGCAAGTTTGGTGATAATGGCTAGAATGATAAGGCTTAGCGATAATATGATCGTGATGATAAGCGGTGAATTTGAATTAAATAAACCTCTTAGGTCGACTTGCAATCCCACGATGACAAAAAATACCGGTACGAAAATGTCGGCAACAGGTCTGATTTGCTCGTGAATCTTAACACGGTCTTCAGTTGTTGCGAGGATTAGCCCGGCAGCAAAGGCTCCGATGATTTCTGCCAGTCCAATCTTTTCAGCGGCAAGAGCTAGCGCTAAGCAAAATAGGAAGGCGATGGTAACAAGGACGCCACGGGTTTTTAACTTCTGGATCAGTTCAGTGAGTAGAGAAGCATACCGGATTCCAATCCATATTGCCGCTACTAAGAACAAGACTGCTATGACAACCGCCTTGCTTATCTCAACTATATCAGGGCTGCCAAATCTGACAATCTGCAACACTACTGCTAGTATCAGAAGACCTAAAATATCATCAATGACCGCAGCGCCGATAATGATTTTGGCTTCCAGCGTTTCCAATTTTCCGATATCAGCCAGTATTCTTGTAGTAATTCCAATACTTGTGGCAGTCAGAGCCGCCCCGATGAAAAGCGCCTGCTGATAATTACCGTGTATGGCTAGCACGATTGCAAACCCCGCAACAAGCGGTAAAACAACCCCAATTACAGCGACAAGAAATGCAGACTTGCCCACCTTCAAAAAATCGGCCAATTCGCTTTCAAGCCCAACCTCGAACAAAAGCAAAATAACGCCGATGGATGCAATGAATAAAATCGCTGGGTCAGTTACTGCTTGACGTAGAGGAGTAAAACCTAAGAGTATGCCAACGAGTAATTCACCAAGAACTGCCGGTTGCTTAAGATGCTCGGCAAGTTCGCCCCCGATTTTGGCTGCCGCGATTATCAATATAAGAAGTAAAAGGGCATGAGCTGATTCCATTGCTTTTCATCCTATGTAAGAGCGTGATTTTTATCTCATCTCTGTATTGAGTTTACCTTGTCTTCTGGCAAGCAATCTTTACTATGATTGAGCCGCAAAAGTGAGTGAGGCCTTTGTATTGCCCTTTGTTCTAGGAATTTTTGAAATGGAAACGATTGTAGAGTAACATATAGATGAGTATTTAAGAGGAGCTAAGGTGTTGGAATTTAAACTTCGTTCGCGGGCCGATTGGAAGGCAGATATTAAAACAGAGCAATGGGTGCCAGTGGAGACTGCGGTTATTATATGCGATATGTGGGACGCTCACTGGTGCAAAGGGGCGACAGCTCGAGTTGCTGAACTGGCTCCTCGGATTAATCAGCTTGTCACGAGCTTACGTGATAAGGGCGTGCTGGTTATCCATTCCCCAAGCGCCACATTGAAAACCTATACTGAATATCCCGGGCGCAAAATGACTCTTGAAGCTCCACAGATCGATATTGAGGCGAAGAAGATTGACCTGCCCCCTCATCCGATTGATTCAAACGATGGCGGTTGCGATTGCGTAACTCCATGTACGGTTCATAACCCATGGACCAAGCAGATCGATTGTATTGATATTAAAGACGAAGATGGCATCGGCGATGACGATGATGTCTTGAATTTACTCACTCAGCGGGGAATTAAGAACGTATTGATTATGGGTGTTCATGAGAACATGTGTATTATCGGAAGGCCATTCGGCATTGTGCGGTTGGTGGGGGTTGGTTTCAAGGTTGCTTTGGTGAGGGATTTAACTGATGTAATGTACAACCACCGCAGCGCCCCCTATGTCGACCATTTTACCGGCGGTGATATGTTTACTGAATATATCGAACGCTACCTTTGCCCCACCATTACCAGCGATCAAGTGTTAGGCGGCAAACCATTTCAGTTCAATGAGGACAAACGCCCGCGCGATTAGTCCAACGATTAGGAGGATTTCAATGAAGATATTACGAGTTACACTGCTAGGGTTAATCATGGCGTTTGCCATTTGTCTTTCCGCGCAAGTATCTACGCTAACCAACGGAGTAGTCTTTAATGATTTAAATGGCAACAATAAGCTCGACACTGGTGAAAAAGGACTGCCTGGAGTAGGTGTCTCTAATGGCACGCAGATAGTTGTTACCGATAAAAATGGCCGTTATAGTCTCCCGCTCATGGTCGGTTCAACTCTCTTTGTCATTAAGCCTAAGGGATGGATGACGCCTATCAATGCCGACAAGCTTTGGCAGTCATACTACATCCGAACTGAGGCTAATTCTCACACCAAGGACTTTGCATTAACCGCGCAGAAAGAACCTACCAAGTTCAAAGTCATCCTGTTTGCTGATTCTCAAGTGGGGAACATGGAAGATGTGAATTATCTGGCCCATGATGCGGTGGAGGAGTTGGTGGGTAATGATGCGGCTTTTGGGATCACCCTCGGCGATATTTGCCAGAAAGAACTTTCGCTTGCCCCAGAGGTCAATCGAGTCATTGCTCAGATTGGCATTCCTTGGTATTACCTTCAAGGCAACCACGACATCACCCCAGGCGCTACTGATGACAATCAACTGAACAGTCTTTTTACAAAGCTTTATGGCCCTGCCGTTTATTCATTTAATTACGGCCCCGCCCATTTCCTCGTGCTCAATACTTCAGTGTTCGATTCGAAGACACAGAGCCGATCAGGCCTAAGCCCTGATGAGTTAGAATTTGTCAAGAACGACTTGGCCCTCGTGCCTAAAAACCAATTGGTCGTGGTCGTTTTGCATATCCCGCTTAATGAAATCGCCCAAGAAGATAGCAAGCAGTTCTTTGCGCTTTTAGAGAAATTCCCCAACGTGGTCGCGCTATCCGGGCATAAGCATTTTCAGCGTCAGATATTCATGGGAGCTAAGGAAGGATGGAACGGTAAAGAGCCTTTGCATATGTTTATGAGCGGCGCTGTCTGCGGTGATATGTGGTCAGGACAGCCGGATGAAATGGGTATTCCCAACGCCACTAACTGGGACGGCACTCCCAACGGCTATTGTTTCCTAAATGTAAGCGGCAACAAGTACACCATCGACTACAAAGCCGCCCGAAAACCTGCCAATTACCAGATGAACATATATGCCCCCAACGAAGTAAAAGCTTCGGATGAGACAGAAATAGTCGTCAATGTCTTCAACGGCTCCCCTAAATCAAAAGTAGAGATGCGCATCGATACAACGGGTAATTGGCTGCCCATGAAAAGCGATAAACGCTATGATCCCAACGGCCAAAGGCTAGTGCAAGAACAACAAGCCTACCAAAACGCCAACGGCAATAAACTATGGCATTCCCGCCCCATCAACGCCCCCAACCGAACCGAACACATCTGGATCGCCAAGCTCCCTTTTACCATCTCGCCAGGCATCCACCAAATCACAATCCGACACACCGATATGTACGGTCGCACTGTTACGGCTGTAAGGCTAATTAATGTGAAGTAGGTTTTTTATCGCCATAACATGCGGCTGCGCATAGGGGGCTGGCTCGACTGGCATCGAGAGTATTAATTGTCCCCCCCCCCGCAGCAACCAGCAATTCAACAACCGATAAATGGTTATGGAAGCAGGCGCTGTAGAGTGGGGTATCTCCGTGTTTGTCTTTTGTGTTGATTTCGACTCTCTTAGTTAAGAAGACTTTAAGAAGTGGTGTTAGGTGATAGTGCCAGATTCCTGAACCCTCACCTGACACCAGTCAAGGTTGACAAAATGCAATAATTCTGCTAGGCTTGCATTGGTTAATTCTAGCCTCTATGGAGAACCACATGCAAGCCTATATCTATTGTCGAGTTTCGACCGAAGAACAAGCTACTGACAACAATTATTCCCTTGAGAATCAAGAAATGAAGGGGAAGGATTGCGCCAAGATCAAGGAATGGCACGTAGCGGAGATTACTAAGGATGTTGCCAGCGGCAAAGACACGAACCGCCCCGGCTATCAGGAACTCTTGAAGGCGATTAAGAACGGACGAATTGACGTAGTGGTGGTCTATCGGCTCGATCGTCTCTCGCGAAACGTTCGGGATATTTATGACTTCCTCGATCTCATCAAGACCCATGACGTCGGTTTCGTCAGTCTCTCGGAAGGGTTCGATACAACGACCGCCATGGGAAGGGCGATGCTGGGCATGGCGGCCGTCTTTGCCCAACTGACCAGAGAAATGATAGCCGAGAATGTCAAGGATGGGCTTATGCGCCGTGTGCAGGCCGGTCACTACCTTGGTAACCATAGTGGACCCTATGGCTATTCCTACGCCAAGGGCCAAAAGAACCTCCTTGTTGTCCCCGATCAAGCAGAGATTGTCAGACTCATCTTTGACTTGTTTGCCAATCGAAAATGGGGAGTCGAGAAGATTACCAAATACCTCAATGCCCAATATGTCCCTACTCGAGGGGGAAAGCAGTGGGGTACGAATTCTGTTCATCGGATTATTCGCAATCCCACCTATGTAGGCAAAGTCGTCTGGCATGACCTGGCCTTTGATGGGCATCATGAGCCCATCTTAACGGAAGAAGTCTTTCGAGGGGCGACGGAATTGATCGACGCACGCCGCACCATGCCTGTTCGAAGTCATCAAAGCCAGCATCTACTCTCAGGCATCGCGGAGTGCGGCAAGTGTGGAAAGCGCCTGGTGGCTCATTATGGCCCTAAGAAAGCCGATGGGGCTCGTTACATCTTCTATACCCATAAGGTGCATGGCACTCGGGATGAATGCCAAGCGTTTCATAAGGCAGCAGAAAAGCTAGAGCGCGCGGTGATTGCGCAGGTAAGAAAGGCATCGGAATCAGATGTATTGAAAGAGATGGCCTTTGAACAGATAAAGGCGGAGCTTATCCAGAAATCCCGCCCTCTTCAGGAGCGCCGGCAAACGTTAGTGGCTCAATTGACTGATTTGAAAGGTCGGTTCAACTCTTGGGCGGACCGGCTAGACCGTGGTCTCATTGACGAGGAGCAATTCCGCGAACAGAACGAGCGGCTCCTCGAGACAAAGAAGACCCTGAATTCAGAACTTGTGGCAATTGATGAACAATTATTAAAATGCGAAGATTCAGAAGTATCGGTGCAGGTCGCAAAGGAAGCGCTGCTCAGGTTTACCGAGGTGTGGGATCATCTGGAAAGTCAGGAACGACGAGAGATGTTGCGCCAATTGGTCGAGAAGCTGCAGGTTTACCGAGATAAGGCTCAACTGAAACTGGTGCTTTACCCCGTGGTTGAATTCGCACTATGACCTTTCATCCCCCCCCCGGAAATTGCCGTAGGTAAACTTGTTTGCCTACATTATCCATAACTGGTCATGCCCTTTTTTGTGAATTCCTCTCTACTGTTATTCAATCATGTATAAACATTTACGGAGCAGACTCGTTTAGAAAGCAATTAAACCTGCATTTCTTTATTCAAAGATGTTTTTTTCATTCTCTTCACATACGGAGAATTGAAATGATAAGGAAAAGGAAAATTTCGACAACAGTTTTTCTCTTCCTGAGGAAATTTTGCATGGATATAATTGTTCACAAGTGAACTTAAAAGAATCGGTACAAGAGAATTCTCTTCCTGGTGATTTTGAATTGGTATATTTATAATAGGAGAGAGATAAAAGAAAAATATGATGGATTTTGCATGTAATCATCTCTCAAGTAAGGAGTATATACACCATTTACCTATTAATAAGTTAGATTGTTTTAAAATTTTATTGCGATAACGCTATCATGCGCCTGCATCTGGCTATCGATGATGAGTTAGCTTACATTTGTTCTGTATGGCTTCAGCATAATCGGGGAGTACTAAATGATTATTGATGAATTCAAAACATGGGCAGACTCTGAAGATATAACGTATTTTGAACACAATGATGGCAAGTGTTTATCTCTTCATTTTAAAGGCAAGCAGGCGAACTTCACGTGTTTTTTGAAAGCAACTGACTTCCCAAGGCGTTCAATCGTTTTTGAGAGTTCAACTGGTCTTAAAATCCCTGATGATCATTATTTTGCAATTAGCGAGCTGATCTGTCGGATGAATTTTGGTTTGCGGATAGGACGATTTGACATTGATTATTCACGCGGGGAGGTACTTTTTGCAACAAGTATAATGCTTAATTCTGTAGCGCTAACTTCGGAACTAATTGAACCTCTGGTGTACCTTAATCTTTCAACTCACGATAATTATTATTCATGTTTGATCCAACTTATAT
>JBAXQP010000101.1 GCA_037131655.1 bacterium
CAATCACGAAAGCTTCGAGCGCTTTATTGACTAGGTCACGGCGGGTATTCCAATAAGTTTCGAACGATATATCCATATTATTGTCCAATCGGATCGGCAAACACGCCTGGGTCACTCTCTGGGATAACGGTTGCCCCCACTGCTTTCGCATAAAAGTCCTGCGGCCCCGCTCCACCGATGATGGCATAAGCATAGCCCATCTCACGCATTCCCCACAGGCAAGCCAATAAAAGCGCCTTGCCCACCCCATTCTTACGCTCGTTCTTTGCCACACCCGTGGGGCCGAAATAGCCCCGATAGGTGCATTCATAGGCACCAAACCCAACCACTTTTCCCTCTTTTAAGGCAATATATATTGAAGATGGTTTATTAGCAAATCCGACAGTGATTTCATAAGCCCAAGGCGCTTCAAAATTCTCCTCTACAAACGTCCTCACCGGCCCCATTTCATGCGGCAGTGCGCGGCGAATAACAATCCCCTTGTCGCGCATCTCATCTAAGACAGGTTCCAACGAAGGAAGCTTCAACAACAGCACGAGCATATCAGGCATAAAATACTCTCCAAACAGAGTTGAGACGGCCATATATTACCCGTATGGGACATACCACTTGAAGTCTGGCTGTATCGAAGCAAATAGCAAGAACTAAAGCTCAGACGCGGTACAATTGTTGAGAGGGGGGATTATGAGACTAATTGATTTTGAATTGCATAACGAAGAGGTTGCTCGTGTTTGGGAGGCTTATGATGCGGGAAGGCCTATTCGAGTACCTATGACGTTGGGGATCAACCCCAGGCTGACGATGGAAGTGCCGGAGGCTAATCCAACAGGGATACAGTATTTACAGTACTTTAATGATACCGATAAGATGCTGCAAAGGCAGCTTGAGCATAGTGAATGGGTGCTGTTTAATATCCCTCAGGATTTTCAGATGGGTCTGCCGAAAGACGGTTGGGACGTAAATGTTGACCTCGCTAATGTCTATGAGGCAGGGTGGTTTGGGTGTGAAGTAAGGTTTTATGGATTTCAAGTACCGGACAGCATTCCCCTACTAAAGGATGACAGTAAGAAGTGTCTGCTCTTTGATAAAGGCATCCCAGACCCCTTTGAAAGCGGGCTGATGAAGCTCAATTGGGAGCATTATGAGAATTTCAAGAAGAAACAGGAGCAGGGTTATACTTGGAAAGGGCTTCCTATTAATAATATTGCGCCTTCAGGAGTCTATACGGATGGGCCAATGACGGTGGCGTGTAATCTGCGTGGGGCTGCGGAATTCTGCGCTGATCTGCTTGAAGCCCCGGACTATGCGCATCAACTGCTCGATTTCATCACCACCGCCACCATCGAGCGCATCAAAGCCTACCGGCAAAGGCTGGGGCAGGAGCTCATACCTAAGGGAATGGGATTTGCCGATGACTCCATTCAACTCCTCTCCACATCAATCTATAAAGAGATGATTTTGCCGTACCATAAGCGTCTTATTAATGAACTCTCAGAAGGCGGGCCGAACAGCATTCACCTTTGCGGTGATGCCACTCGCCACTTCCCGCTTATCGCCAAAGAGCTTAATGTCAACGGGTTTGATACGGGCTTCCCTGTTGACTTCACATGGTTGAGAAAGACGTTGGGACCGGATACTTATATTTTGGGCGGGCCATCCGTGCCGTTATTGCTAAAAGCTACACCAGATGAAGTGCGGGATGAAACCAAACGTATTTTAGCCTCAGGCATCATGGAAGGAGGGCGGTTCACCCTGCGCGAAGGCAACAACCTAGCCCCCGGCACTCCATTAGAAAACTTGTGGGCAATGTATGACACGGTTAAGAAATTTGGACGCTACGATTAAAATCTGCGGTACACTAATATATAGCAACGCTATTGATTAAAAGGAAATAAATATGCTTTATCGAAATTATGGCAACACGGGATTGAAGGTATCGGCTTTGGGGTTTGGGTGCATGCGATTGCCGATGAACGGAGATGAAATCGTTGATGAACTCGCAATCCCCATGATTAGAAAGGCAATCGATCTTGGGGTCAATTATATTGACACGGCACTCGGTTATTGCGCCTCTAAGAGCGAGATCACCGTCGGCAAAGCCCTCAAAGATGGGTACAGAGAGAAGATTATTCTTTCGACCAAAAACCCGGTTTGGGAAGCCGATGGCGATAAATGGCGCAAGGTGCTTGAAGAGCAGCTCACGAAGCTCGATGTAAGCCAGATTGATGTCTATCATTTCCACGGCATCAATTGGAAGGCCTATACAGAAACCCTCAGCGCGCCGGGCGGCCCGATTGAAGCCTCTCGAAAAGCGCAGGATGAAGGGCTTATACGGTTCAGATCCTTCTCCTTCCACGATGCGCCTGAGAATATGATTAAGCTTGCCGATACGGGTGAGTTCGCAGGCGTAACTTGTCAATACAACCTTTTGGACCGTGTTAATGAAGACAGCATTGCCTATTTGAAGGAAAAGGGCATGGGCGTAGTGATTATGGGACCGGTCGGCGGCGGCAGGCTTGGCGGACCGCCTTCGGAAGAACTTGCCAAACTAATCCCCGGCGGAGCAAAAAGCACTCCCGAAGCGGCTTTGCGTTTTGTACTGGCCAATCCTAACGTATCCGTTGCCCTATCCGGCATGAGCACAATGGAGCATGTGCTTGAAAATACCGCTACCGCTTCCCGAGCCGAACCACTCAGTGATGCGGAGCGCGCAAAGATAGCGGATATGCTCGAAGAGAACAAGCGGTTAGCCGAGCTTTATTGCACCGGCTGCAACTATTGTATGCCCTGCCCGCAAAATGTGGATATCCCGGGCAACTTCCGTTTGTTGAATTACAACCGCGTTTTCGGTCTAAAAGAATACTCCCGAAGCAGTTATGCGGAGCTCGGCGCCCGGATGGACAAAGGCGTCAGTGCTCCCTCCTGGGCGGCATCGTGCCTGGAATGCGGCCAATGCGAACCCAAATGCCCACAGCATATCCCCATCCCCGAAAAGCTTAAGGAAGTCGATAAAACACTCGGCTAAATCTTCATATTCTTATTAAAAAGTAATTGATCGGCATAAGATGAACTTGCCGGTCAATTACTTTTGGCTTCGCTCATTTCTCTTGACTTGGATAAAGCGCATGGAGTATATCGTTAGATGCAATGCAGGTTAAGGAGAGATTATGACCGGACGAGAGCGGGTATTAGCTGCCATTAATCGGGAAAAGCCGGACAAGGCGCCAAAGGATATATCGTTCACACCTGCCCTCTACGATACTTTCTGCGAAAAGACCGGCTCAAACGACATTCGAGCCTACTTCGGGCTGGAGTGCAAAGGGGTTAACCCGCGCACTGTTGCTACGAATGACGCCGATTTTGCAGCTTACATGGAAGGACTCCCAGCAGATACCCAAGTCAGCAGTGACTACGGTTTGATGTCCCGTCCTGTCGGTTTTTATCACTTCTTAAAGTTTATTCACCCTCTTCGCAATGCTGAAACTCTCGATGATATCGATGCCTACCCGTGGCCAGACTTTACCGATGAGTACCGGTATTCGCATTTAAAGGATGAAATCAAAGAGGCTCATGACCAAGGCTTTTTTGTCCCCTCTTTTGCAGGGCATACTTTTGAGACCGCCTGGGAACTACTGGGATTTGAGAAATGGTTCGAAGACATCCTCTGTAACCCCGACATCCCGGATGCCGTCCTCGAGCGCATTACAGTTGACAACTGCATGATGGCGCGAAGGGTTGCAGAGGCGGGGGCTGACATGCTCACACTGGGTGATGATGTTGGCATGCAGGATCGGCTAATGATGAAGCCTGAAATATGGCGCAAATACCTCAAGCCCCGACTGGCGAGAATTATTCAAGCTGCTCGTGACGTGGTCCCTAACATGCCCGTGTGGTATCACAGCGATGGGAATATCTCAGATATAATCGACGATTTGATTGAAGTCGGAGTGACCGTTTTGAACCCCGTCCAGCCGGAATGTTTGGATCTTAAGTGGGTTAAAGACCGATATGCTGATAAACTAGCCTTCTGGGGCACGATCGGTACCCAATCAACCATGCCCTGGGGCACCCCTGATGATGTGCGTAATACAGTTAAAGATATGATAGAATTATTTGGCCCCGGGCTTTTGCTCGCGCCGACGCATGTGCTGGAGCCGGAAGTGCCCTGGGAAAATGTGCTTGCCTTTTTTGACGGCATCGAGAAGTACGGAAATTATCACTAAACAATGGAGGTTACGAGATGGATGCAATTGAATGTTTGAAAACGAGAAGGAGCGTTCGCTCATACCAGAACCGCGCAGTACCTAAGGAAATCCTAGAAGATATCGTTGACTGCGGCCGCTTAGCCGCTACAGGAATGAACTTGCAGCCATGGGAATTCGTCGTTGTGACCGATAAAGAACGACTGCAAGCCATTGCCGACTTAACCGATTACGGCAAATTCATCCCTGATGCGGGCGCTTGTATTGCGGTTATTTGCTCAGAAAATAAATTCTATGTCGAAGACGGTTCTGCCGCAACTGAAAACATATTATTGGCCGCTAAAGCGCATGGGTTGGGAAGTTGCTGGGTTTCGGCGGATAAAAAAATCTATGCCGATCCCATACGAGAGTACCTGGGCGCGCCGGCAGGCTTTAAACTTTTGAGTTTAGTTACTATCGGCTATCCGGATGATGAAGCCACCCATAAGACCAAGCGTCCACTCAATGAAGTTATACACTGGGAGAAGTTTTAATGAAAGTTGATACACATTACACTGATTTCCTACCCGAAACCTTAAAAGCCTGTGGTTCGATGGGCATATTATTGGTCGGTCAAGGATTTTCGGGCAAACCCAACACCATGACCATCGGTTGGTGCCAGGCCGGAGTGATTTGGGGCAAGCCGATTATGACTGTGCTTGTTCGACACTCGCGGTTCACCTATGGCCTTATTGATGAGGCGGGTACGTTCACCGTGAACGTAATGCCGCCAGAGTTCGCCGATTCGGTAGCCTTCTGCGGCAAGGAATCAGGTCGTGATCGAGATAAGTTTGTAGAAAAAGGTCTTACGGCCGTACCTGGCAAACTAATCTCCTGCCCTGTTATCGGCGAGGGAGTCATCCATTACGAGTGTAAAGTGGTCTATCGAGATGACTTAACGCCCGATGGGATCCCTTCAGACATCCAGACACGCTTCTACCCTCAGGGAGATTTCCACCGGGTTTACTACGGCGAAATCGTTGCCGCCTATGCCGAAGAAAACGCCCGAGAACGTCTGGCGGTTGAACCATATTAATATTCTCGCTAAGTATCTGATGTGAATCAGAAGAAAGTTATTGCATTATCCTGATTAATTGGGTAAGTTATAAAAAAATTTAAAGGGCAGTCTGTGTGCCCTGAGCTTGGTTTGAGGAAAGGACTTAGCCCCTTGAAGTTTAAGGTGGTCGCTTGCGATATTATGCGCAGCGAGGTCGAAGAGATAGCGCCGCAGTCGCCGCACGAATTGGATCTTACTTTTCTAACGCGCGAGGGCTATCACAACGAGCCGGATAAAAACCGCCCGCTTCTTCAGGAGCAAATAGACGCAGTGCCGGAAGGTTATGACGCGATACTGCTCGGCTTTGCTTTCTGCAACCGTCTATTGGATGGCATTCAAGCTCGGCATACCCAGTTGATCGTCCCGCGTGGACATGACTGCATCACGTTTTTTATGGGTTCACGCCAACGATATCGCGAGTTCTTCGATACCCACCCGGGTACCTACTACTATACGCGTGGTTGGTTGGAACGGAGAGACGGCAAGCAACTCAATCAGATGTCTGAAGAAGTCTCTGGAATCGGGAATACCGATTATGATGAGTTGGTCGAGAAATATGGAGAGGACAACGCTCAGTACCTCACCTCATTTTTCGATAAATGGCAGGAAAACTATACAAATGGCGTTTTGATTCAATTTCCTTTTGCTGAGAAACTGAATTTACGGGAGCAGGTTAAAGAAATCTGCTATACTAACGCCTGGAAATATGATGAAATGGCAGGCGACTTGGGTCTGCTTACACGATGGCTTAAAGGCGAGTGGAATGATGACTTTCTTATCGTTCCACCCGGTTATACAATAAAAGCAGCTTACGACGAAACAATTATGAAATTATCGTGCTAAGATTTACACGGTATCACAAGCACAGGAGGATATGACATGGCAGACATTAAGGAACTTCAGGAAACAATTATTAACGGCAACCGTAAGAAAGCTGAAGAGCTTACTAACCAACTTATCGCAGCAGGAGTTACCCCTCTAGCAATTATCAATGAGGGCCTCATCGCCGGCATGCAGATCGTTGGCACTCGATTTAAGTGCAACGAATTTTATGTACCGGAAGTTTTAGTGGCAGCTCGCGCCATGCAGTCCGCTATGGCCATTGTAAAGCCATTGCTCAAAGCCGGCGAAATCAAAGCCCCCGCGACCGTCGCTATTGGCACCGTCCAAGGCGACCTTCACGATATCGGCAAGAACCTGGTTATGATGATGCTCGAAGGCGCAGGGTTTGAGATTGTTGACCTCGGCGTCGACGTTTCACCAGATGTGTTCATCGAATCAGTCAAGAGCAAGGGCGTAAATGTTATCGCTATGTCCGCTCTGTTGACCACCACCATGCCCGGCATGAAGACCACGATCGAAGCCCTCACAGCGGCTAACGTTCGTGACAAAGTCAACGTCATCATCGGCGGCGCTCCTGTTACCCAGGAATACGCAACCGAAATCGGCGCCGACGGTTATGCCCCCGATGCCGCCAGCGCAGTTGATAAGGTCAAAGAACTAGTTAAAGCCTAACAACTAAGGACCATTTAATGCAGTAATAGAAGGTGCGTTTCAGAATTGCTTGCTACCCAAGCGAATCAGAAGCGCACTTCTTTATTGCGTATTTCGTACTACGTAATACGAAGCCGGAGGCAGTAATGAACGATCGAGAACGCTGGATTCGGACGATGCATTTTCAGCCTGTCGACCATGTTGTCGATGAGGAGTTTAGTTATTGGGACCAGACACCTGTGGTTTGGCGTCAGCAGGGGATGCCGGATGAGATTGGGAGAGATATCGATCTCGAAACCTATTTTGGCTTCTCCAAAGATGCAGTAGTTCCCACCGACTTCAGCATCATGCCTTGCTTTGAGGCACGGGTGCTCGAAGAAACCGATCGACACCGAATATCAATCGACAGCAACGGCGTCAAAAGCATCTCCAGCATGGACGGCTCAGCCTCTATCCCTAAGTACCTCGAATTTCCTGTTAGGGATTGGGATAGTTGGAACGACTACAAATCTCGCCTTCGTCTGGATGACCCTGAGAGGTTCTATTCCGACGCGCAATGGGCTGAGTTTCACAAAACGTGGGACAATCGCGACCATCGGCTCGGCATTTATTGCGGCAGCATGTTTGGGTGGGTACGCGACTGGATGGGGTTCGAGAACGTTTCCATCGCCTGCATCGAACAGCCTGATTTGATAGAAGATATGATCGAGCACAGTTGCAACCTTTCGATGAAGCTCATCGAGCGCCCGGCTAAGGAATTCCAACTCGATTACGCTCACTTCTGGGAAGATATATGCTTCAACAAAGGCCCGATTATCTCCCCTAAGATGTTTAATGAGTGGGTTATTCCCCGTTATAAACGCATCACCGATTTCCTGAAGGGCTATGGCGTGGATGTGGTGAGCTTGGATTGTGACGGCAACATCAATCAACTCGCCCCGCTTTGGCTTGAGGCAGGAGTTAACGTGATGTTCCCTCTGGAAATCCGCGGCGGCACCGACCCTTATGAACTTCGCGCCCGATTCGGTCGAAGCGTCTTGCTCAAGGGCGGCGTTGACAAGACCAAGATTATTGAAGGAAAATCTGCTATCCGCAAAGAAATTAATCGTCTGGAGAAGTTGGTGGCCGATGGAGGCTTTGTCCCCCACATGGACCACCTCTGTCCACCGGATGTCACCTTTGAGAATTATAATTATTATCTAAAGACCAAACGGGAAGCCTTCGGTATTCCCGAACCGGCTCCCTGGGATGAACGCAAGAAAGCGCTGGGGCAATAATCATTTGTTGTAGGGGCGCAGCAAGCAGCGCCCTCCGAAGGGCAGGACAAACCCTGTACCTACATTATATTCGGGAGGTTTTGTTATGAACGGAAGAGAACGTTGGAACCGCACGATGCATTTTCAGTCGGTGGATTATATACCGGATGAAGAGTTTGGATATTGGGATGAAACCCCGATTGTTTGGAAGCAGCAAGGCATGCCTGAAGAAGCGATACCGATAATGGATCAGTTCTTTGGCTTTCATCGCCGTGACCATGTCTTTCCTCGGTTTGGATTAATTCCCTACTTCGAATATCAAGTTCTCGAAGAGACTGACAAGCATATCCTCTCGATTAACCATACGGGTGTCAAGCATCTCACCTCCAAAGGCCCAGGCGGCAGCATCCCCAAGTATTATGAGTTCCCCGTTAAAGATTGGGACACCTGGAAAGCCTATAAGGAACGCCTCGACATCAATCATCCCGAACGATTGTGGACGGATGAGGCAATCACCAACCTCAAGGCACAATACGATAACAGGGACTTCCCTCTCACCATCTACTGCGGAAGCCTTTTTGGGTGGGTGCGCGACTGGATGGGATTCGAAGGCGTGGCCATCGCCAGCGTCGAAGAGCCTGATTTAGTCGAGGACATGATCGAGCATCTCACCAACATGACCCTTGCCCTCATCGAACGCCCGATTAAAGAGATTCAATTCGACAGCGCCGCCTTCTGGGAAGACATCTGCTTCAACAAAGGCCCGCTCATCTCACCGCGAATGTTCAGGCAATGGATGGTGCCCCGTT
>JBAXQP010000102.1 GCA_037131655.1 bacterium
AGGGGAGTATGAAAAGTATAAAGCCTCCCACCAAAAGACGGGAGACTTTATACTTTAATCGGGGCTTAGATTATTTCGATTGCAACTCTTTGCCTGATACCTCTACTTCAATAGCTATCTCTCGCTTAATTAAGTACTTACCTGATTCTTGGGTTGGGTCGGGGAAATAGAAGGAGTTTTCGGCATTACCCATCGACTTACCGCTAAGCGCCACCATCACACAGGTCTTTTTATCGACAACATAAGTCAATTCGCCGCTTACATGGGCATTCATCTTCTTTATCTCAAAGAAAAATCCATGCTCCTTATACATGGGGGCTGCATCGATATCCGTTTCAAACTTAGCGCTTATATAAGCCAGTTCCCGATTTCCCTTTTTCTTGATTGAATCAAGCTTATAAGTCATAAGGACACGAGTAAAACCCGGATCGGAAGATTGATTAGCATCAGCGGTCACCTTGCCGGGAACATAGCTGATTTCCTGAGTCCAGGTATCCCCCACTTTTACAGGAGTTGGAGGATATTGGGGACCGAAGTCAAGCAGACGCTCGAACTTGACGAGTTCCATCATGCTATCGACTACAATACCACCTCCAAGGGATTGGTACACTTCTCGTTTTTGGCTATGATTACCCAGAAGAAGCATTTCATCAAAGTTTGTGATTGAATGTTGTCTATTCTTGGGCAGACGCTCTTTCTTTACTGCGATGATAACATTAAGCGGGGAAAGGATAATATCTATCGGCTCGCCAACATCTACATTAAACGTCTTAGTCGGACTATCGCAGAATTCAGAGGTTTTAATCTTATAGGTTTCATAATCAAACGTAACATCGGCGGTCCCGTCAGGAGTTATGCTGCTTGTCTTGATGTTGATAATTCTTTCGAGCACCTGTTTGACCGGAAACATCGTTTCGACAGTGGGCGTCTGGAAATCGCCTTTTATATGAAGAACGATACGGAAACGATTTGTTTTGCCGGGCGTAAAAACACGTTTAAGTACAATCGGCCCTTGTGGTTGTGCGGGTTGAACGGCAACAGCAGGTTTAACTGGCGGCTTTGGCTTAGTTGGAACCGTTGCAGATTGTATTTGATTAATGAAACAGACACTCAATAATGCTACTACAAGACAATTTCGGAAGAACATAGGAGATTTCCCCCTTGGAATACTTATTCGTTATTATAACAAGTCCCATCGATAACGTAAAGGGATACGGCTATAATAAGTAATTCGCACTCAGCGTATTACGGACAATCATAAGGGTACCCAATAAATCAAGGCTTCCCGAAAGGCATTGGCACATGAACCCTCGATTACGTTTAATCATGCAAAGTCTTCCATTTGTATTATGGATGAGCTTGATTTTCTTTATGTCGACTGACGTTGGACGTACCAGCAACACCATTACATGGTTATTAAGCTTATTGCATATCGCTTGGCCCCATCGGCAATTCGATTCGAACGAAGTTTCATTGGCAAGCCATCTTTTGCGCAAAGCAGCTCACTTCACTGAATTCCTTATCCTGACTTGGTTTGGCTATCGCGCAGCTCGTTACGGGTTCGGCGCCAATGCCTCAAGAGCACGGACTTTTGGGTTTTACGCGGCAATCATCTATGCCGTAACTGACGAGATCCACCAACTCTTTATCCCCAGCCGCACGGGTCAGTTTAAAGATTTTGCAGTTGATGTTCTCGGATGTCTGGTTGGATTGTATATTTTAAAACGCACGACGACTCAGGCAGAACCAATTGTTTCACGTGAAACATCGCGGCGCTAGAACAACCCCAGCAATTCCATAATACGGCCAAGGTCTTCCTCGTCGAAAAACTCAATCACAATCCGTCCCCCCGGCGGTACTCGTTGAACTTGCACTCTCGCCCCAAATAGCTCCCGCAATCGTCGCTCTAAGGTTTTCCATTCCGGATCGTTACCTATCGGCACTTGGATAGATGGCTTGGATAGAGTAGAGGGTTTCGTTAACTCTTTGGCGCGCTTTTCGGCTTGGCGGACCGAAAGGGATTTGTCGGTAACCTCTTGTAAAAGTGAGCGGCGTACTTCCGGATCATTGACAGAAAGTAGCGCTCTGGCATGGCCTTCGGTGATTTTGCCCGCTCCGAGCAACGTGCGCGCTTCTTCTGGAAGCTGAAGAAGGCGCAAGGCATTGGTAATTGCCGATCGGCTTTTTCCCAACCTTGTTGCGACTTGTTCATGAGTTAGGCCGAACTCGTCGATGAGCTTTTTATACGCCCATGCGGCATCGATTGCGCTGATATCTTGACGCTGGAGGTTTTCGATTAACGCCATTTCAAGCATTGCCTGTGAGTCGGCGGTTCGAACGATAACTGGGATTGACTGGAGTCCAGCCAATTCGGAAGCCCGCAATCGGCGCTCTCCGGCAACCAGTTCATATTGGTCATTTCCCGTCTGGCGCACGATGATCGGTTGTAACACTCCGACGAGCTTGATTGATTCGGCTAATTCGTGCAACTGAGCAGGTTCGAATAATCGCCGGGGTTGGTGAGGGTTGGCTGTAATCTGAGTGAGCGGCACCTGGCGAACCATCGACAGGTCAACCTGGTCGGACAGTAGCGCCGCCAGGCCCTTACCGAGCGCTCTTCGTTCCATTGCTAATTACCTCCTTGGCTAATTGCAGATAAGAGATTGCACCGCGCGATTTGGGGTCATAAGTCAACACCGATTGCCCATGACTTGGCGCCTCGCTCAGGCGGATGTTGCGAGGAATGATGGTCTTTGCGACCGTATCAGCGAAGAACTTGCGTATCTCCTCCTCAACCTGAAGCGTGAGCTTAGCACGGCCATCGTACATGGTCAAAACCACTTTCGAGATGCGCAATTCAGGATTAAGCCTTTGGCGTACCATTTCTATCGTTTTGAGGAGTTGCGTTAGCCCTTCGAGCGCATAGAACTCACATTGGATTGGCAGTATAACTTCCTGACAGGCTACCAGGCAGTTGATGGTCAGCACTCCCAGGGATGGCGGACTATCGAGGATGATCCAGTCGAATTGCTCAAGAATAGGGGCTAGCGCTCGTTTAAGAGCACTTTCACGGGCGACTTGCGCCATTAATTCGACTTCAGCTCCCGCCAAATCGAGGGTCGCGGGAAGTATTTTGAGGTTCTCTAATTCAGTCTCTTTGAGGACGTCCAAAACCGGTTTTTCGCAAGCCAGCACATCATAAAGGGTGCAATCTCCCAAAACCGACTTGCCCACGCCTAGTCCGGTTGTTGCATTTCCTTGCGGATCGCAATCAACCAGAAGCACTTTCTGATGACTAAGCGCCAATCCTGCCGCCAAATTGACTGCGGTCGTAGTTTTTCCCACGCCGCCTTTTTGATTAACAATAGCTATTACACGCGCCACAAGCCCATCTCTCCCTTCCCACATGATTATGCCATTTCGTGACTATCCGAAGGGAGAAATTGGGTGTTTTTTAAGGTTATAATCTTTATAGTATATAACAACAGGGACTTATTTCACTTCAAGGCCGCCGCGTGATCATCCTCAAAGAGGATGCCCTCCACGGAATTGCCGCTACGAAACTGTCCAAATAAGTTTAACGCCACGGATGGACGGTGATCTGCTGTCCATCCGATTCAGCAATAATAGTCCCATCTCGATCGGTTCGGAAAATCTGCGCGCCGACATTTTCAAGCATTTGAAGAGTTTCAGCATGAGGATGGCCGAATGGGTTCTTCTTTCCCACACTGATAATCGCGAATTTAGGTTGGACTTTAGCGATCCATTCTATTTTGGAGCCAGTTCGACTGCCATGATGGCTTACTTTCAGCGCATCTGACTGGACAAGAATGCCGGAAGATAGCAGTTCCCCTTCTTCTTCATATCCCGCATCTCCTTCAAATAAAAAGGAATTTTTGCCCAGGGTGAAGCGCATGATAATGCTCTCGTCGTTATTACTTCCCACATATCCCTCAACTGGGGACAAAACATCGGCCTTAACGCCATCACCAAAGTCGAACCATTGCCCCCGCTTGGCTTTACGATAGGGGATTTTTCGCTGTTGAGTTTCCTTTAGAAGCTTTTCATAAACAGGCGAAGGCTTTTCAATCGCACTTGTGTCAAGAATTGAACCGACTTCAACGGCATTCATCACCGATCGCATCCCGCCAATATGATCTGCGTCAGGATGGGTCCAGACCATTAAATCAATTTTACGCAACCCAAGGGCGCGCAAGGCGGGAACGACGGTGGTTTGACCTTTATCTGAGCTTCCGGAGATTCGTCCGGCGTCGATGAGAATGACATGGCCGGAAGGGGTACGAATAATCGCCGAATCGCCCTGACCTACATCGAGATAGTAGACTTCTAAATTGCTTGAATAACGGTGGGTGGCCATCCAAGCGGCAGTAATCACGAGCAGGGTGACTACTGCCCACATCAGAATTCGGGTGGGGGATGTTTTCGTGTCAAGCACCTTCATTTGGCGCCTCCTTTGCCCAAGCCAATAATGCTAAATAGTAGATTGCCAACCACCATACAGGCGGAGCGGGGACAAGAATGCAAGCGTATGGGATCTGCGCCATAAAGTGAACGGTCTTTGTGAAAAGCAACAGTACAGGGTGAAGTGAAACAAAAGCCAGATGAGCGCTTAATCCGAAAGTCAACGACCCGAGAATCCATAAGAAAGGCGTACACCATATCGCAACTGTAGAAAGCAACGCTATTGGCAAATTCGCCAGCGGAGAGATAAGTGATAGCTGGTTGAAATAGTAAGCGATTAATGGCGCAGAACCGAGCTGGGCTGCGAGTGAAAGCACTAATGATCCGAGTACAAATCGAGTTATATAACCTCTACGCTTTGGTATAGGAGGGGATAATAAGTAATGGAACCGCCAGCCCCACAGGATAATAACCGCTACTATGATAAAGCTGAGCTGGAAGCTCATATCATAAATTGAATGGGGCACAAAGAGAAGGATCGCTAGAGCTGCGCCACCTACTGCAGTGAGGGGATCTGGCTCTTTTCTGAATAGAAACGCTGAAGAATAGAGGGCTAGCGCCAAACTCGCCCGCACTACCGGCGCCTGACCACCAGCAAAGATGGCATAAAGCGCTAAGACAGGGATAAGAATAATGGTCGCGCCTCGTTTTGATAGACCTACTCGCTGAGCCAGCCAAAACAGCATCAGCCATAACACCAACACATGGAAGCCGGAAACCGAGAGGATGTGATAGGTTCCGGTCAGCTGCATAGAATTTTTAAGATCATCAGGCACATCCGATTGAATCCCAAGGAACATGCCGCCGATAAGATTGGCCTCTTCAGGCGATAAAAGGGAAGCCATCACGCGCTTAAAGCCGGAGCGGAACTTTACCACTTGAGTTAAAAACCAACCCGATCCCATCCCAAGTGAGCGAATACTTCCAATATCTTTTACCGTAAGCACCCGCTCAATGCCGTGCAGGCGCATATATTCCCGCATATCAGGCTTGCCGGGTGATCGGTTGCCGATAAGCTCATCAAGAACGCCGTACATCTCGAGAACTTCACCATATCGAGGCGGGTCGGCGCTTCCTTTGATGTGTGTGATGATGGTCCCGCTAACAGGTAAGTTATCCACCTCTTTAACAGCCAGTTGATAACGAGTAAATGGCGGCATTACTAAGATTATTGGCTCGGAGGTGACTATGCCTTTTAGCTTTAATTCTTGAGAAATCGGACATCTTAAGATTGAATTTGTGTCTACCCGTTCCTCTAACTTAACACGCATCATCCCCAGGGTTATGAACATTAATAGAATTGTTATCCACACCCTTTGTTGATAAAACGCGAATACACTCAGAAGGCAAATGGGGATAATTATCCACAATCCGACATAAGGAGTTAGAGTTATACCGACGATGAAGGCCAGCGCCATTTGGAGGAGGGGACGATGTCGGAGGATTTCAAACATTTCGGTTTATTGCTACGCACACAGGGCACTTTTCGAAGCTTGGAGAATAGACCGCACCGCATAAATTGCATTCAATATAACCGTGTGCCTTCTTCCATATAACCGATTGCCGCGCCGAATGAATAAGACGCACGAGGGCTTCCCTCAGTTCGGGGTTTTCTACCGCTTGCACCAGTTCGTTCGTGCTCAGAAGGTCTTCCGGCTGAAGCTCAACGGTTGTGGGGTTATCAGAGGGAGGAATCGGGCGCTCCTCTTCCTTCTCCTTAAAAGCCCCCGTACGGACTTCAAATCGTATCTGCTTAAAATACTGCTCGCCGACACGAGCATTCAGGCGTTCCAGCAGCTCGGTGGTATGAAATCTGAGTTCCTGTGCCCATACGCTGCTGGGGACAGCGATGACGACTATGTCATTTTTAATACGAAGCGGGCGGGAGGCGTTAGCGATTTGCGGACCGACCAGTTCGCCCCAAGCTGACAGCGCAATCCGTAGCTGCAGATCGCGATCCAGCTTCCACTCTTTCATCGCGCCTGAAAGCGCATCAGCGGCGCTGATAAATCCTGTCAATCGCGACATATTTGCCCCTCTTCGACAGTAAATAATGCTGCTTGAGAGATCATTTCATCAGAAAATGAAGCTAAATCAGTACAGGTGATAAAAACCTGCGTATTGCCGGTGAGAAAAGACATCACCTTGGCTCTTCGGGCGGCATCGAGGTCCGACATCACATCATCCAAAAGCACCACCGGCGGTTCACCGACTTCTTCTTGGGCCAATTGTGCTTCGGCTAGCTTTAAACTCAGTACCGCAGTACGCTGCTGGCCTTGCGAGCCATAGGTTCGTACTTCTTTTTCATTCACAAACAAGGCTACATCGTCTCTTTGGGGACCGACAAGAGTGCGGCCTATCCTTATTTCCTGGTTTCGTTTAGTTTCGAGTTGCTCTTCATAGGCTTGAGCCCAATTCATATCCTCGGATGGTTGGACGTTAGGATGATAAGTGACCCTGAAAGTCTCTACGCCTTCGGTTAATCGCTGGTGGGCGTCATCGGCCAGGGGGGAAAGGCGCTTAATAAACTCCCATCGCATCTCCATCATCTGGGCGCCATATCGGACGATTTGCTCATCCCAGGCCTCCAGACAAGTCAATGGCCCATTCCCCTCCGCATGTCGCTTTAGAAGCTCGTTACGTTGCGCCAAAGCCCTTCTAAAGTGGGCAAGACAAGTCACATAGCTCGGTCTAATTTGGGCAATTTCCAAATCCATAAACCGCCGACGCTCGGCCGGTTCCCCTCTTACTAATCCCAAATCCTGAGCGCTGAAGGTGACTGTATTGAGATTGCCAAATAAATCAATCACCCTAGGCCTTAACATGCCGTTAATTCGAACTTGTTTTCGTTCTTCGCTCGATAAGGCAATTTCCAGGCTGGTATCAACTCCACTATCTCGCATCACCTCTCCTGATACGATAGCCGAATTTTCTCCCCATGATATAAGTTCATTTTCTTTCGTTGCTCGAAGGGGGCGGGTGGTAGAAAGGTGGTGTATACTTTCAAGAAGATTAGTTTTACCCTGGGCATTGGCGCCACGGATGATGTTAAGGCTTTTCTCCGGACGAAAATCCAGAAATCGGTAGTTTCTAAAATTGTTCAGCTTTAGTAATGTAAGTATCATTCCAGCATAACCTGCCGTAATTAAACCTCATTTCGAGGCGCTGTTCCCAATTCCCTTCTTTCCCAATGGGAGTATTTAATTACATTAGTATTTATTATATATCTGTGGATGATGTGGAAGATGCTTTCAGAGGCTAAAAGTCTTAAAAGTAATAAGCATTAATGGATCATTTTATGGCAAGATGCCACGGCTCAGAACATTGAAAAACCTAACAAATTCCTCTAAGTTTTAATATAGGAGTTTGTGGATGGGCATGGGGATAGAAATAGGATAACCCCTCTGTTATCAACACCCCCTTCTTCCAAAAGGCAGGTAATTTTCCTATCAACAATCTTTCCACGAACTTATGCACATCAATGTGGAGAAGTGGTTTTTGAACCTAAAAGGGCAGGTTATTATGTCAATCTCCATACGTGTCATTACGAGGCTGATTGACCCGAAGTAACCTCCTCTAAACGTCCCAACGGGACGTCATTCCGAGCGTAGTCGAAGAATCTTCCGGAAAACCATTCGACTACGCTCAGGGTGACGAGCCTTCGCTAAAGCTACGGCACGTAAGGAGCAAAACCCCCTGGTCTCCTAAAACAGAAAAGCTTGAACAGCAAGACGTTCAGGCATATAACTTTGCCGCAATACGAACTATGCCTATTGTTTTAAATCGATATGGCGTTCTTTAGTGGGCTTTTCGACATTTACTTTGTTCTTTTTCGTCCACGTCTTTAAAGCTTTCGTGAGAGGGGCGGGGTTTTCTATGCTTTTGATGCTCATTCTTTCGCCGTTGATGACGCCGATGTCGTTGAGGAAGCTGATGGGGGTGATGACAGCGACGAGATAGTTTCTTTTTGCGTCCGAAGTGGTTTTTGAGTACCAAGTCTTATTGTAACGGATGTACCAAATGCCCACGTCGCGAGTGTTCTTGACCTGCTTGCAAACAGAAGCGTAGGCTTCATAGGGAACGACTCCTACAATAATGCCTAAGCTATCACGAGTGGCTTTATCGGTATTTTGGAAGGTGGATGCTATTCTCGCTTCATCCAGATCGTCAACTGACATAGAAACACCGGGCACGCGGGTGATTTTAACCTCTGCGATATCATCTTTGGCCATACTTGCGCCAATCCAATTGAGCAGCCCTAAAGAAGTCGAGTCGCCTCCTGCTACCGTGTTGCTATAGACGATGTTTTCTTT
>JBAXQP010000103.1 GCA_037131655.1 bacterium
GTAGTTTAGTTCTCGGTGATCAACGATACAGACAACAGGAAATGCCTCTAATGCTTCGCGAGCTTGCTCAAGAGTATGCCGCCGATCGAATTCGATGTTAATACTCTCCGCATGCGCTCTCAAAACAGGTACTCGAACACAAGTCGCGGTGACTTTAAGTTCAGGCATATGAAGAATTTTTTGTGATTCCAAAATCATCTTCCACTCTTCTTCGTTATAGCCATGCTCGTTGACGGCGCTGTTGTGGCTAAAGATATTAAACGCTGTTTGATGAGGCAAGACCTTCTTTACGGCAGGTCTGCCTTCCAACACTTCTTTAGCCTGCACTTTCAGCTCTTCCATCGCCGCAGCGCCCGCTCCGCTGACCGCTTGATAAGTCGAGACAACCAATCGCTTAATCGGTCCGAACTTAAGTAGAGGAGCAACCGCCATAAGGCAAATAATTGTCGAACAGTTCGGATTTGCGATAACTCCTTTATGTCCTACAAGATCGTCTGGATTAATTTCGGGAATAACCAACGGAATATTAGGGTCCATTCGGAAAGCAGATGAGTTGTCTATAACCACGGCTCCGCTATCGACTGCTGGTTTGGCAAACTGTTTACTTCGTGAAGATCCCGCAGAAAATAATGCGATATCAATTCCCTTGAACGAGTCTTCAGAAAGGCGTTCGATCGTATATTCCAAGCCGCACCACTTGATTTTTTTTCCTTCAGAACGTTCTGACGCTAAAAGTTTGAGTGAGGAAAGCGGGAAATTATGCGCTTCCAACACCCCTAAAAATTCCTGTCCAACAGCTCCAGTCGCTCCGGCGATTGCTACGTTATACTGCTTCATCAAAAACCTCAGATTGAATAATAGACTGATATAATACCCGCAAATAAGCTACCAACCATCAGATTCAGTTTCAAACAGGTCGCTAACGTTAATCTTTACGTTTCCTAGTGAATGTGCGGGCAATCGTTTCAGACTGAAAAACCTAGTAACAATCGCAGCCTACCCTGGTAGAGTTAGGTGGAATTAAAAAGATGATGGTGAGGTAGAGGAAACAATACGCCGCCCAAGCGATCTGCTTCACCATCGACTAAATTTCCGATACGGCGAGATCCATATCTATGAAAAGATTTCTAAAAAGCAGACGCGAAATGGGGTTCACCCTGATTGAAATCATGATTGTCATCCTGATTATCGGCATACTGTTAGTTATCGCCGTACCGAATTTCATACTATCACGTGATAAAAGCCAAAACAATGCCTGCCAGGATAACCTATGGAAAATTGAAGGCGCTAAGGAGCAATGGGCGCTTGAAAACAATAAAGGTAACGGTGATACCCCCCTTCTAGCAACTTTAACTGCACTGTATTTAAAAAAATCCGCAACTTGCCCAGCTGGCGGTACTTATAGCCCTGGGGCTGTGGGCTCTTTCTCAACCTGCTCCAAACGCGGAACTCACGTTATTCCTTAACCTAATCGTTGATACAATTCGCCAGGCAGGTATAATCAAAATTATCTTGAATTGTGGAGGGTCATGAATTGTTAGAAAGAAATCGACCAACTACAATTAATGCAATGGCGCTTTTGAACGTCGCGATAGGCGTTGCAGCGGGATTTGTTGCCTTTGCGGCAACAGGCGCAATGCCTGATTTCAAAGACAACCTAGAAGCAGGCTCAGGTCTTGCCCTCATTTACTTTCCATTCATGGACGCTGAAGGACGCGCACCTAAGCTTGTATTGGCATTTGGCTTTATCGCTGCCGTTCAAGTAGGGTTAGCTCTTATTCAATATATAGGCAAAGGTTTCGGCTGGACATTACAGATTCTTGCTTCACTCTTCGGCATCATTGTTTGCGTGCGATATATTATAGGCGAATATAATTATTTCAGTGAAAATGGCAGCATTTCTCTGGTATGGCCTCTACTATTGGCGATTTATATCACGCTTTTTATTATCGCCATCACACCCACTGCCCAAGAGTTCTTCGGACGCTTTGACGAGCGAGATTAATCCTCATTATCTAGAAACAAGCCCGGTTGAGTTAAGATTGAGCCTTCATTCGACCCTTCGATCATCTGATCCAAAATATCTCCGCTAAAACTTGCTATCGTTTGCTCTGAGAGAGACGCTTTTCTCGTCTCCGAATCATAGCGAACCCATAGGGTGTTATCCACCGTTTCGTTTATGCTTTCGATATGGGAAATGATGAATATCTGTTCGAACCAGCTCCGAAGAGTGTCGAATAGGTTGAGTAAATTTTGTCTGCGTTCGTCATCCAGGCTTCCGAAGACCTCATCCAGAATGAGAAGCGAAAATGGCTGACCTGCCCTTTCAGTGATCATCCGGGCGAGCGCTAACCTCAAGCTGAGATTAATCACATCCTCTTCCCCACCAGATACCACCAGCTTGCTGACATCGTCATCTTTAAGTGTGAAATTGAAAGCTTCATCAATTTCTATTTCTGAATATCGTCCTGCCGTAAGTCGATTGAGATAGTCGCTGGCATAATCAGCAAGTTGTGGACGCATGCGAGCGTTGATCTCTTGCCGCATTTCTTGAAGCGCTGTAGCCACATCACTCGTTTGCCGATGAGCTTTCTGCGTCTGCGCTAACTTTTCCAATCTCTGTTCACATTCTGTCCAAACTTCTTGGGCATGAACTAAAGCCGTTTCCGCTCCAGTCAATTGGGTTTCCAATATACTATGCTTCCGCTGTGCTTCGACCATAACTTCCTGACGTTTTATTAACTCAGCCAAAGTGTGTTCATAAGCATCACGGTCAAAAGCTAATGTTTCAAGTTCATTTGTAGCCTGATCCTTTGTGGCTTGCTCTGTGGTAATTTTTGTAGCTAATTCACGGGCTTGCAACTCGGCTTTTTTGCGCCCTTCCAACGTTGATTTCAAGCTTACGCTCTGATCATAGTCTGCCCGTAAGCTATCGCGTTCTTTCCTTGCGAGTTCAAGCTTTTCACCATCAAAACCCGTAGGAAGCGCTTCGAGCTTCCTTGATGAACTTTCGATCTGGCGCTCATAGACCCCAAGTTGATTGAGAAGCTTGTCATATTGACTTTTTCTGGTTGAAGCGATTAGAACCTCGGCTTGAGCCGCTTCCTTCAAACCTTTTACTCTCGCGCCTTCGCCTTTAAGCTGTTTGAGTTCAATTGGCTCCTTCTCAATCTCCTGGAGCAGTTCCTTCACTTTCACTAACTCAGATTCAATTCGAGCAAGGTCGTTCTTGTACTTCTCGACTACCGTATCGAAGTGCTCACCCAACTCGCGCTCGCAGGTTGGGCATACCCCCGTTTCTCCAAGTTTGTGAAGCTGGTCGAATCGTTCAACTGTCGCTTTATATTCGTTGTTTAAAACATCTTGCCGTCCAATTGCGATCCCTTTACGCTCATTTAGAACTTTAAGGATTTTGTCGCGCTCTTCACGAAGGTCCTCGAACTTCTTATCAGACTCGGCAAGTTTTACGGTCGCTATTTGAAATTCATTCTCAGCGTCTTTAAGCCCTTCAGCTTCCTTTTTACCTTCAGTCAAAGCTAGTTGGGCAGCAGAAAGCTCTGTCTTAATCTCAACCCGCTTATTCTCATGGCGTTGAAGGTCTTCTTGTGCTCGAACCAGCTTTTCAGTTTCAAGATATCGCTTAATATTTTCCTCAAGCCCTTTCAGCTTTATTTCAGCTTCGGCAATGCTCTTGATATCTTGATTAGCGCTCTCGAGCTGCTCATTCAACAGCTTCAGAACACTTTCGGCGCTTTGAAGTTGTTGAGTTAGGAACTGATGCTTACGCTCGTCAACATCGGCTTTTTGACGAATCGGCGTGTATTCCTGAAGGGCTTTCTCTGTCTTTGTCTTCGTGTCCAGAACAGCCTTCAATTCATCCTTAATACGTCTAACATCAAAGTTTCGATCTTTGAGTACCTGCTTCAAAACTGCAGGATCGCCCATGCCTTCACGAAGACCTTTGAGCGTATTATCAAGGTCTTTAAGCTCCTCCTTTGCATCCTTGAGCGCCACCGTTACGCGTTCGAGACCGAGCATCTTGCTAATCTCTTCGCGCCTCTTCTCCGGGGCATAGCTCATGAACTGCAGCTCTTTTTGCTGCGCATAGAAGCTTGTCGAGAACTGCTGAAGGGTCATGCCGAGCATCCGCTCGGCGCATCGAGTCGTCTCACTCAGACCATTTGCCAGGGCGATCCCAGGTTCACCGTCGGTAATATCTCTGATTTCAGCCCCATCAGTTGTTCGAATCGCCCGGAACTGCCGATCTCCGAGTATAAAGGACAAGCTTACGCGAACCTTTGCGCGCCCCGTGCTCCACATCCAACGAAGCGCAAGATTATCCCCGCGTTTGGCATTTGCACCATAGAGGCTCCAGGCAACCGCTTCAAGCAGAGTGGTCTTCCCTGCTCCGTTCGGGCCGATTATTGCAGTAATGCCGGGCTGGAAATCGACAATAGCCTTTTCGTATTGGCGAAAGTTCTCAAGCTCGAGTCGAAGTAAGCGCATCTATGCACCCTCCTTCTCAGACGCTTTTTTCAGATAATTCAATCCTATTTCCACCAGTTCTGCCCTGTCTGGACGAGTTTGGAACTTAGTTAAGGCAAATTCCATCCACTCATCCTCAAGGGTAACGCGAGCACTGCCTTCTCCACGTACGTTAGTGGCTGTAGCCGCCTTCCTTCGTGGAGGCCTTAAATCGAGATAATAGAAAAGCGCCTCCGAACGCAATTGCCTCACCATTTTCTGGTCGAGGTTCATTCGCGAACTGTACGATAAATCAAGCACCTTCTGGCGGACAATCGCCGAAGTAATATCCACTTTTGCCACGTTCTCGCTGATGTGCCGATTGATCTCATCAGCACTCATGTCCGCAGCTTCGATTGGCTCTAGATCAATAACTCGGCGAGTCTCGATTTGGTGAAACTTAAGCTCTTTTTTCTCTGTGTCAAACTCGACAAAGCCTTTCGGAGAATTAGCCTCTTCCCAGATATTCGTGGTCGTAAATTCAGTTGAACCTGCATAGGTGGCGTTTGGGGCAAGTTCCTGATAAATGTGATAATCGCCCATCGCAACGTAGTCCCAGTTGGAATTAAGTATTTTCGCGCGAGAGATAGCAGCCGTTCCATATTGCGCCCCAATCCCCTCCAGCATCCCATGAACGGTTAAAATGTTGACCTTTGCATCGGCTGAAGGCGCTATCTCGGTCTTTTCAATCTCGCCCAATCCCCGTGCTGGAATACACAGTATGCGAGCATCTTCAATATCAAGCGCTTCAATGCCAGTATAGGCAACAGAGATACCATTGATGTATTTGAAGAGCCGCAGAATGCAGTCGGCATCGACTGAACGTGGGGTTTCATGATTACCGCCGATGATAATTAGCGGTTTGCCTTCCCTGCGTTCTTGAAATCTCGAGAGCAGGAGAAATACCTGAATAATCGTACGGTTGCTTGGACGAACAACATGGAAGAGATCGCCGGTTATTAACACCAAGTCAGGCGAAAGATCGAGCACACTTTTGAGCGCTTTCTCAAAAGCGGTGTAAACATCATGTTCCCGAAGGTTCACCCCTCCAGGTGTGCTCCGATGATATGCGCGATATCCCAGGTGGACATCGCTAATATGGCATAGCTTCATCTAATTTACCTATTCAAAAGGATCAGGATCGTCTGTGGCGTTGAGTGTCGGATAAGGTTCAGGGTCACCAATAGCGGAAACCGGCACGGTTCTGTAACCAGGTTTCTTGGGTATTTGCTTCGCAAAATAGCTGAGCGGATCACTCGGCCTAGTACACATGGTTCTGCATAAAGCTGTTATCAATTGTTTACGTGTTGCTTGATCATTCACATCTCCGGCAAGCGCAACTGTATCAGCTACTACCGTAGGAGTCAACTTATTGTCCAGTGTGCGCAATTGTCGCCAAATGGCTCTGTCTAAAGGTACATCAGAAGCCGGTTTGAACTTACCAACTCCATCTCGCCCGCGCATTACAAAGGGACGTGGGAACTGAATAAAGACCGGTTGTTGATAATAGGGATGTTTGAGCAACATTTGGCCAGGTGAGAGGGTGCCGAGTTTTTGCTTCACTGCAGGGTCAAACACCCCATAGCCAGGCTGCGCCAATTCCTCCATCTCAATCTGCCCCCATAGCGCTGTCGAACAGTTCCCCACCACCTGTCGGTCAACCTGTGAACGAAATTGCTGCGCCCCAAAGAGCACTAATCCAAGATACCGCCCACGTGCCGCGATATCACGCACCGTTCGCCCTACATAGGTCTCCTTGCCGGACGATGGCGCATATTGGTTCAATTCATCCACGACTACGATTACCGTATCCACTCCAAGCTCGCGTTTCTCCATCCTGTCGCGAAGTTCGGCGATAATGCGCGTAAACACCAAATCCTGAGCCTCCGCCCGAAGCTGCGCTACGTCGACCACATAGACTGAGCGGTCTTCAAAAGATTTATCAAACAAGTCAGATCGATTTTCATCTTCGGTTAGTAATCCGGCATAACGGGTGGGCAGATTACGCAATCGGTTGTAGACCTTGCGGATGGTCTCCTGCGCATGAGAACGCCAGCGAGTTTGGTTCGTGTGTTCTATATACCCAATAACTGTTTTGAACCACTCTTCGAGATCTGTAAAGTTCTTAACGGGCATTGATTTCGGACAACCTTGCGCAATCTCCGCAGGGTCAAACTCAAAAACCTCAGTATCAACTGCTCTTTGTCGAACGAACTGAAGAAAGGCATCGGCTTTGACATCGATATCGTCTTGATTAAGCATTACCTCTGTATACTTCATGACATCCGGCAGTCCCCATTGAAGCGGATGTAAATTAGAAGTGACATCCTCGTGAGTTCGAAGTGTTGCCGGATTATAGCCATCTTCTTTTAACGGCGCATAGTAGATCACGTTTTCGAAAGGCTTTCTTTCAAAACCAATCTGTTCATACATCGCGCTATCTTCTTCGCTCATAGGCTCTATCGGAGGATGATCGAGAAAGAGTAAATCAGGGCCTTTTACGTTGAAACAGATAACGGCGACTGACTTATGGTACTTGGCGAAGATGCTTGCTAGCAGGAATTCGATAAGACTTGTCTTAGCAGCAAGGCCAGAGGTTCCTGTAACATTTAAATGCCCTGCCTCCGGACCTAATAGAAAGTCGGAATCGACATAAACAGGAGCGGTGAGTTCACCACTTTTATATAAGCCCATGGGAATTCGGCGCTCTTCGGGAATGCGATCGATATTGAGCGCCATAAGGACGTCGTCTTTACCGGCGAGATAAACGCTGGTGATGGGGGCCGGTTGAACAGGGTCTTCCGGTACACGCCGAAGCACTGCCGCCTTGTAGAGCCTAATTTCCGGTCTTTCAGTCGGGGAATAACTTTCCGGTTGCCTATTCATTCCGATGAAGTCGGAGAGGGGGGCATTCAAGTCGTTATAACCCAAAGCCTCCACCACTACCGCCCAAGTGGTTGAAGCTAACCGATCGGGTGTTTCTTCCGCACAAGCGGTAACAAGCGTGCCAATCCCGATTGGCTCCATGGGAGATGCCCAAAAATAGAAGTGAAATGCTGTATTCGGTTGGCGCTCAGTACCAACGACGCGCCCAACCAGTCGGCGCTCCAATGCCTGCTCCATATGCCCTCCGTGCTCATATAATGCTATTAAAGAAATTGTATCAGAACGAGCGGAAAAGTGATAGTAGACAAGGGTAATTACTTAGCGTTTAAAATGGCTTTTGTTCCCTGTGAAGGTATGGGGGGTGAAGGGTAAACAGGCGGCCGCTTGGCCGCCTTATTATTATTCCTATTTCGCCGCCGTATCTTCAAGCCATTTCGACTTCTGTTCAACAAAACGGAAATGTGGGTAAGCCATTTCACCAAAATTCATCACTACAAGTGGGCGTATTACCTGTTCTGTAACGACTGTTTCCGCAAGATCGCGCCTTAACGACTGCAATTGCAGAAGTAGGACTTGCAGGTGAACCGTTCCTAACGCAAGGCTGCCAACTCTTCGCCCTTCATCCGTTGCAAGCGTCTGGCCTAAGATAGCGCGCGCTATTTCCTTATTGTGATAATCCACTGCCTCTAAGTATCCCTGGCCTCCATTTTGCAAAGACTGTAAAAGCTGAACCTGGACATCCTCAGGGATAACAAGGGCATTCTCTCTTTGAAGTTTTTCGAGGACTTCTAACAGTTCATCCTGGGATTCAGGCGGAAGTCCACGCTTGTAGATGCCCATTACGGTTGGCGAACCATATTTCTCTAAGTAGACCGACCAGAACTTGAGCAATGCGGTTTTAGCAAACCAGTGCTGATGGGCTGAACGTAAATCAGACTCACCCCAAGGGCTTTCATAACGTGAGTTGTAGGAGTAGAGGATGAACTTATCGCGAGGCATTTCGGTCGGAACCTCACCAGGGACGATTAGATTAAGTTTTTTTATATTCAAAAACTCATCCACATCGAAACCAAATAGCTGAGGGTCTTTAGCTTTTACTGCTTTAAGCACAAATTTGCCCTGATATGGCTGTTCCTCTCGAAGCTCGTATATCTGCTCTAAAACCGAAAAGCCTTTGGCAAAGCAATCCATCGCCTTCCACAAGAGCGAAATCACCGAACCGGTCATGTAGTTGAAGTTGAATCGAATGAATTCAGCAATATCACGCGCTTCTTGTGAATCGTTATCAGGGACAAGCTCCCATTGAGCGGCAAGAACGCCCAATTTCTTGACATTCAGCGATGCGCGCACCTGGGCGTCAGCTTGCATCG
>JBAXQP010000104.1 GCA_037131655.1 bacterium
TTCGCCATATTGAATAATGGCAACTTTTCGATTTTTGAGTCTGCCGGCGACTACCTTGTCGACAAGGTGGTCAAATGCTGATGCCACATTACTTAACTGACTTCGAGTTTCATCAAGCTGTTCGCGTGTCTTATTGTAGTCGGTCGTAAGTTGATTAACGCGACCGAGCACTTTGCTGTATTGACTGCGAGTGGTGTTTAGGGCAGGGGACTGCAGAAACAGCGCCCCGATGACCATCCCTGCGGCAAGCGCCAAGAAAACAGCAACTAAGCTAATTGTATGATAACGTTCGTTCATCTAAATTGAAGCCTCATCCAGGTTCTAATCGCGTCGATCATCGTTTGTCCTAATGGTGTTAAGAGTGCAGCGATGCCGACCATTAACGCTGCTGCGGCAACTAACCATACATAATCCCATATAGAAGATTTATTAACATAAAGTCTGCTGGCGCCTTTGGCATCAACCAGTTTGGAACCGGTTTTCAGGCGAGTAAGAAAGGTGCTCGACATTCCCGCTCGTCCTTTATCGAGAAATTCTTCTAGACTGAAGTGAGAGCCAACTGTAACGATTAGCTCGGCTCCCATTTCATAGGCCACCAGCATCGCCAAATCCTCACTTGTTCCTGGGCCGCGAAGTAATTTGGCATCAATTTCCATTAAACGACATCGCTCTTCACCGGGAGATATGCGGTTTGGGTCAATGTAGCCATGGACGATTACATCCGCTTTGCCCTTCAAAGCATTACTTGAGACGCTGTCCATGTCACCGATAAGGATGTTTGGCTTAATTCCCTGTGAAAGCAAGCAATCGGCCGCTCCATCGACGGCGATGATGACGGGTTTGATTTCCTTAATATAGTTACGGATTGCTCTTAAGTCTCGTTCATATCCTGGTCCACGAGTGACCACGACTACATGTTTCCCTCTGATATTTGTTTTTAGACCAGGGATATCAAGAGGCTCGAAGAAGAGACGGCATTCTGTGTTTAAATGTTCGAGAGTATTTTGAGCAAAGGCCGCAAGTTCTCTTCCGATGTTTTCCTGACCTTCAACGAGCTTTGCTTTGGCGATATCTATCGTCATCCGCATACCCTTAAACTCTAAATTACCGCTTTTGATGCAATCTCCATTAATTGTCAGAAGGTCGCCTTCTTTAAGGGAGTTAAAAAATTCTTCGCCAACAACTTCAATAAGTGGTATTCCGGCTTCGAGGAGGATCATTGGGCCGGTATTCGGATAGCGACCAAGGCTGGATTGGGCGGCATTTACTACGGCAACTGGTTTAGCATCTAATAAAGCACGGCCTGCCAGCGCATCAATATCTTCATGATGGATAACCGCGATATCGCCGGGTTTGAGGCGTTTAACCAAATTTTTAGTTCGTCGGTCGATACGTAGTGTGCCTGTAATGCTAAGCGGCGAGGCCGTCTTACTCGATGAACGTGTCAACAACCGCATTCGTGGTTCTCCCATGGAGATGTGTGCTTTTTACTTACTATCTATAGTTATCAAATAATGCGCTTACGGATTGGTCATTGTGGATGCGTTTGATCGCTTCGGCCAGCAAGGGGGCCACTGATAGAATGGTAAGCTTTTCAAACATCTTTTCGGGTCCTAATTGCACTGTATCGGTCACAATCACCTGTTTGAGAGGTGAATTATTAAGCCGACTGGTCGCTTCTCCCGAGAAAACGGCGTGGGTGCAGGCGGCTATGACTTCAGTGGCGCCGCGATTAATCAAGGCTTCGGCTCCTTGCACAACGGAACCACCGGTATCGATGATGTCATCAATCATCACGCATCGCTTACCTGAGACGTCGCCAATAATTTCCATAATGTCGACTTTGTTAGGTTCAGGTCGGCGCTTGGCGATAATGGCGATAGGGGCTTTTACGATTTCAGCCAATGCGCGCGCTCGGGGCACACCCGCAACGTCCGGCGATACGACAACGATATCGGAATTAAGATAGCCATGTTTGATTAAGTAATCGCCTATGATTGGGCCGCCATAGAGGTGATCGACTGGAAGATCGAAGAATCCTTGAATTTGGTCGGCGTGAAGGTCGAGGGTGACTACACGGTTAGCGCCGGCGCTTGAAATGAAATCAGCGATAAGCCTGGCAGTGACAGGTTCGCGAGGCTTGATCTTCTTGTCCTGGCGGGCATAACCATAATAGGGCATAACCACCGTAATTCGTCCCGCAGATGCTCGGCGGAAGGCATCGAGCATGATGCACAGTTCCATGATGTTGTCATTTACTGGGTCGCATGTGGGCTGAATTAAGAATACGTCATTTCCACGTGCGCTCTCGAGCACCTGAACACGTATCTCGCCATCAGAAAACTTTGATGAAAGCATTTTTCCAAGCGTAACATCCAGCTCGCTTGCTATTCGGTCGGATAATGCTAAGTTTGCATTACCGCTAAAAATGCGTAATTGTTCCATACCACGCTCCTGTTCCAATTGAGACAAGACCTCATCTAGTCCTGGTTGTGCCATTTTTTTGTCCATCCTTCCTTAATAATTTGCCTGCTTCTAGCGATACCCAGGGACTCCTCAGGAATATCATCCGTAATGGTTGATCCTGCAGCGATAACAACATCATCGCCCACTTCAACCGGAGCCACTAAGGTTGTATTTGAACCTATAAAAACACGTTTGCCAATTTTAGTGCGATGCTTTCGCTTGCCGTCATAGTTGCAGGTGATTGTCCCTGCGCCAATATTAGTTCCTTCACCGATGAACGAATCGCCGATATAACTCAAATGGCCTGCAGCTACTTTGGGGCCTAATTCGGAATTTTTGATTTCGACGAAGTCACCTACTGAAGATCGTGTACGCAATACGGCTCCATTTCGCAAGTTAGCAAAAGGTCCTACGCGCACTTCATCTTCGATATAAGCGCCATTGGCTGTCGAATTCTGAAACCGAACCCTATCGCCAATTACCGAATCGATAATCCGAGAGAAAGGCCCTATAGTACATTCGCCACCGATTTTGGTTTTTCCTTCTAAAATTGTCATTGGTTGAATAATTGTATCAATGCCTACTTCAACACCAAAATCAATATAAGTTGTCTGAGGATCGATTATTGTAACCCCATCTTCTGCTAATTTCTTCGCAATACGGGTTCGCATCACTTGGGCTGCTTGGGCAAGCTCCCAACGGGAGTTAACGCCGATTAATAGTTCCGAATCGGCAACTTCGAATCCGCAAACCTTTTGGCCTGTAGAAGCAAGCGCTGCTACAACATCAGTCAAGTAATATTCTGATTGAGCATTCTTATTGGTTAATTTAGGAAGGGTTTCAAACAATGCTTTGGCATCAAAGCAGTAGAAAGAGGTGTTGATTTCCTTGATTTTCTTCTGCTCATCAGTAGCATCTTTTTGCTCGACGATTCTAATAACCGCTCCTGCTTTATCACGTATAACCCGCCCATAACCAAACGGATTATCAACAACACAAGTAGCAAGGGTGCACGAAGCGCTGCTTTTAATATGGGTTTCGACGAGTTCAGATAAAACATCCCCTGTAACAAGTGGGGCATCGCCGGGTGCGATAATAATTGGTCCTGTAAAGTTACTAAGTAAAGGAGCAGCCTGCATAACCGCATGACCGGTGCCGAGTTGGGGTTCCTGCAAAACATATTCATTACGTTCGCCGAGAGTTTCTTCCACTAAATCTGCGCGATGACCGACAACGACGACAGGTCGTTTAACCCCTGCTATAGCAAGTGCGTTCAATACGAATTGGGCAAGAGGGGCGCCGCATAGGGGGTGCAGCACTTTTGGAAGGTCAGATTTCATGCGCGTGCCTTTGCCGGCGGCAAGAACAATACCTGCGATTGTAATAGACGGCAACTGGCTCAATAGTGGCTCCTTAGAGATGATAAATTGGCCGACCCGCGACTGCCATCTAATTCTACACGATTTATCTCTGCCAAACAACCCATTAAGCTGGGTATAATTTTCAACTGTCATGAACATTCCAGTTGAAGACTTAACTCCTAAACAAATAGTAACCGAATTAGAACGATTTATTATTGGTCAAGATAAAGCTAAACGCGCAGTGGCGATTGCAATGCGGAACCGTTATCGCCGCCAAAGACTGCCTGTTGAGCAAAGGGATGAAATCATTCCCAAAAACATTTTAATGATCGGCCCTACAGGGGTCGGCAAGACAGAGATCGCTCGGCGATTGGCACAGTTGTCCCGCGCCCCCTTTATTAAAGTAGAAGCCACAAAATTCACTGAAGTCGGCTATGTTGGACGCGATGTCGATGCGATGGTGCGTGATCTCCTCAACATTGCGGTACGCATGGTTGAGCGTGAGAAGATGGATGAGGTTCGGCCTCTTGCCGAGGAACGGGCGGTTGATCGGCTAGTAGATATTCTCGTGAAGCCCAAAAGAGCTCGCAAGGAAAAAGTGCAGCCTTTCGAGCAGCAGCTAAGGCAGACGTTTGGGCAGATGTTAGGGATGCCCTGGAGTGAAGGCGCTGATGGTGGCTCGGCTGAAACTTCTGAAGAAGAGGTTCCGAATGCGTCCGAGCGTCGTCGTCTGCGCCGCGCCAAAGTAAGAGAACAGATTTTAAGCGGCGCTCGTGATGAAGAAGTTGTGCCGATCGAGGTCGAAGAATCGAACATTCCGTTTCTTCAAGTATTCTCTCCTCAAGGTGTTGAAGAGATGGGGATGGATGCTGGAAACGTATTTGGTGGCCTACCTAAACAGCGTACAGAAAGACGTGTAACCCTTGGAGAAGCTCGTCGAATTCTAATTGAAGAAGAATCGCGCAAAATGATCGACACCTCACAAATATCGAGGGAATCGATCGAGCGTGTTGAACAAACAGGGATCATTTTCCTTGATGAACTTGATAAGATTGCAGGACGTGAAAGCGGGCATGGCCCGGATGTTTCACGCGAGGGCGTTCAGCGTGACCTTTTGCCGATTATTGAAGGTTCGACCGTCATCACTAAATATGGTCCAGTGCGTACGGATTACATCTTATTTATTGCCGCTGGTGCGTTTCATGCTTCAAAACCATCCGATTTAATACCTGAGCTTCAGGGACGCCTTCCAATACGCGTTGAGCTTGAAAGCCTTACAGAAAACGACTTGATGCGCATTTTGACTGAACCTCAGAACGCACTTACTAAGCAGTATATTCAACTTCTTTCGACAGAAGATGTTGAACTCATTATTACGGATGATGCCATTAAGCATATCGCTGCCGTAGCGGCGGATGTGAATACTCGAACAGAGAACATCGGTGCGCGCCGTTTGTATACTATATTGGAAAAAGTGCTTGAGGATGTGCTCTTCGAAGCACCGAACTTGCCGGATAAGAAGGTCGTTGTTGACCCTGAGTTTGTTAAGCGAAAACTAGCAGGAATCGCGGATGATGTTGATATGAGCAGGTATATCCTGTAATATAAGCTGGGGGCTGATGTTGCTGAATAGACAGGATACTGAACTAAAATTGAACTGGAGGCTTGCGTGAGACGAGGCCATCAGGTAGAGAATAATAAACCTGTCCCTGGGGAAGGGGATTGGATCCATTGCGGGAAATGTAAGCGCATCCTTTTTGCGCGCGAATTTGAACGTAATATGCACGTGTGCCCGCATTGCAGCCATCATCATCGGCTGAGTGCAAGGCAGCGGATTGAGATTACTCTTGATCCAGGCACATTCAAAGAGCTTGATAATGATCTTCAGCCATTTGACCTTTTGGATTTTCCTGAATATAAGGAGAAAATTGAAAAGGGCAAAACCGTTTCAGGCCTAGATGAGGCGTTAATTACCGGCAAAGGCAAAATTGGCGGTCTGGATGTGCTGATAGGCGTGTTCGATTTTGGCTTTATCGGCGGAAGCATGGGGTCAGTTGTTGGTGAGAAGGTGACGCGTTTAATGGAACGCGGCACTGTGAATAATACACCTGTTGTTATCTTCTGCGCTTCTGGTGGAGCGCGAATGCATGAGGGTTTGACGGCGCTTATGCAGATGGCAAAGACGACAGCCGCTGTTGAAAAGTTGCAGCGTGCAGGTAGTCTTTATATTGCTGTTTTTACCGATCCCACTATGGCAGGCGTGTTGGCCAGCTTTGCTTCATTGGCAGATGTTATTCTTTCAGAACCGGGCGCTCAGGTGGGGTTTGCCGGAGAACGAGTTGCAAAACAAGCTCAGGTTAATAAGGTTCCTGATAATTTCCGAACTGCGGAGTTTCAATATCAGCGTGGACAAATTGACCGTATCGTACCCAGACGTGAAATACGCACTACTTTAATGACACTGCTCGATATTCTGGCGGGGGGTTGACTGTATGGCCTTTGATTTCAATTATTTCGAAAAAGAAATCGCCGCTCTTGATGAAAGAATTGACGAACTCAAGCGTCGAGCGGCTGAAGATAATAATGCGCGAGCGGCCAGAGAAGCTGAGCGCTTGGAAGCTGATAGGGATCGCCTGCTTCAAGAGATTGTCGTACGCTGGGGGCCCTGGGAAAAAACTTTAGTTGCCCGTCATCCAAAACGACCTTACTGCCTTGATTATATTCGTTTAATTTTCGATGAGTTTGTTGAACTGCATGGCGATCGGAGATTTGGGGACGATAAAGCCATCGTTTCAGGGGTCGCCCGTTGTGAGGATATGCGAGCAGTGGTTTTAGGCCAACAGAAAGGTCGAGACCTTCAAGAACGCCAGTTGCGCAACTTCGGCATGAGTAAACCTGAAGGCTATCGCAAAGCCATGCGCTTGATGAGCATGGCTGAAAAGTTTCGACTTCCTATTATCTCTCTTGTCGATACACCTGCCGCAGATCCGGGAGTGGAATCGGAAGAGCGCGGGATTAGCGAGGCGATCGCCGAGTCCATGATGGTCATGTTTAGCCTAACCGTGCCCGTTATTGTTGTGATTGTCGGCGAAGGAGGAAGCGGCGGGGCGATTGGAATTGCTGCGGGAAACCGTATCTGCATGCTGGAGCATTCAGTTTATTCGGTAATCCCTCCTGAAGGCTGCGCAGCAATCTTATGGCGTGATCCCACCAAGAGCGCCGAAGCAGCCGAATCACTCAAGTTGACCGCGGATAGCGCTAAGGATTTAGGAATTATCGATCAAATAATCCCCGAACCCCTCGGCGGCGCTCATCGTGATTACAATTTCATAGCAAGTTCGGTTAAAAGAGCCATCTTGGAAAGCTATGAACAATTACGTAAGATGTCCCCCGAAGAAATAAGAGACCATCGCTACAACCGTTTCCGCTCATTAGGCCGTTACTTGGAAGCAAGCCCCGCGAAAAGCTAAGAGGGAGAACGGTTTGATATTGCATGGTGACTAGAAAATTATAAATTTAATAAATATTTTAAATTCTTGCAGGATTTTTTACCGTTGACGGTGAATAGTATTTTTTGAATGTAGCAGGTATGATTACTTGCGTGGTATGATTGCTAGGTATGGAAGGGATACGGATAATAAGATGATGCGTCAAGGAAGCGTAACTCGTTTTAAGTTCACCCATGAGTGGGTTTTTTTGCGTTTCTTACTCCTTCATCATTTTCCGACTCGTCCCTTAGTCGCTTTTGAGCACTATTAAGTCAGCTTGCTTTAACTTGCTAGTTGATGATTTATGCTTCAAAGGCTTATGTTTGTCTGAAATAAAGATAGGAGGGAGTAAGAATGCGAATTAAACTTTTCGCTTTTCTGGTTTCCACAATGGCGCTTGCTTTGCTGTGCGTTAGTATTAACGCTAATGCACAATCCCCAGTTATTACTAGTCTGAACTTTAATGCTGGGAACATTGCCGGTGGCAACCATGTTATCATCAGCGGATCCAGCCTTGAACTTGGATTTCCATTTCCGGGAAACGTCGTCGTGACTTTTGACGGAAATGTAGTGACAGTTGTGAACTCAAGCTTAACTTCTGTAGAAGTTATAGTTCCTGCTGTCGCAGTGCATCAAACCGTTGTGGTGCAAGTCATTAACGATTGGGCTGCATCGAATTTACTAAGTTACACTTACTATGCTACCCCCCAAGTTTTTGCGATTGCGCCGAACAAGGGAGTCGGAGTTCAACTGCAGGGCGTTGGCCCTGCAACTGGTGGAAACCAGGTGACGATCTTCGGAAGGAACTTCCCAATAGGCATCACCCCTGCAACGACCATTTCGTGGGGAAGTTCTACTTTGACGACACCTACGGATTTCACAATTTATGGTGATCCCGCAGATGCAACTCAGGGTCAAATGATTGTCATTAACGCAGCGCCACCGCGAGAAGCGGATCGTGTTGATGTAATTGTCAATACGGCTGGTGGATCGTTCTCATTAGATACCCTAAATGGTTATTACTATGAGCCAGGTGGTCTGGATTTAGTGGGTAATCCGACTTGGGAGACACCAATTAAAGGCGGAGGCACATTTAATGCAAAGGTCACCTTGACAGCTCCTGCTGCTGATTCAACTACAATTACACTTGCTAGTAACAATCCGGCAGTCGTGGTGCCTGCTTCTGTTACTATTCCGAAGAATGGAACTGAAGCTAATTTTGTGGTAACAACTTTGGCCGTTGCCACTGATACGGTTGTTACCGTTTCAGCAACAGCTGGTACGCTTATTTCAAGTAGGCCGATAACAGTGTTGGCGCCGGTTGTGGATACATTTGTCCTCAGCCCCGCTAGTGTTGCGGGCGGCAGTTCTGTTACCGCTACAGTCACTCTAGATGGCGCAGCGCCAGTGGGTGGTCTAACTGTAAACATCATCCCAGAGTTTGCCTTA
>JBAXQP010000105.1 GCA_037131655.1 bacterium
GCATCATTCGCGGCAAAAGGCACCTCTCCAACGAACTGGTCGTACTTAGAGTTACCGATGAGAATGGCATATTTCAATTGGTTAGGAACACTTTTCGGAGGCGTAGTAGAAGGCTGCGTGGGGTTAGATACTGATGGCAAACCAGGAATTGTATTCTTCGACGGATCGATGATGATGATTTCCGGTACCGGACCACCGTTCGAGCTTTCGCCTTTCAAAATTGGATAATTACCCGAATCTATCCCAGACCCAGCTTTGCGTTTAATCAGCATGCCTACATAGGTTGGTTCTTCCTTTGGGGTTGCATCTGGCTCTTCGCTCACCTTTTCAGTAGCTTTGAGAGGCCTCGATTGTCCAACAATAGTCGGCACAGAAGGCTTCGTAGTTGGTTTCGATTCCGGCTTAGGTTTGTTTTCAACCACCACGACAGGTTTTGGCGGTTTAGGCTTCTTTACATTACTAAGAGCCTTTTTATCATCAGAGGTCAAATAGGTTTGATCGATGTTATTTCCCGATGTGCCTGGAGTAAATAATTCCTGACGGACTAATTCCGCTCTAACCGCGTCCCCAGATGCTTCATAGGTTTTAGAAAGAATAAAGGTTACATATCGGTCTTTAAAACCATTTGAGCGCAGCCAATCGAAGTTAGCAATAGCTGCTTGTAATAAAGAGGCTTTCTGAGCATCCTCTCTCACATTCATCGCTGCCTTATAGGAGCAGTAACCAAGTCCCCAGTGTGGTGTGTATGGCGCTCCACTCCGCCAATTCCCAACCAATCCAGGTCCAATCTGAACTTTAAATGTCTGGTTAGTGTCATCGCCTTTGGCATTGATTGATTGCTCGAACAATTGGCTGGCTTTAACCCAATCTTTCGCACGCGCAGCACTGACGGCATTCTCGTAAGTGGTCTGCCAGCTCGTATCTTCCGCAAAGGCGACCATAGTAATCAAACTAATTAGTAAAAAACAACCAAGAAACCGACAGAGATGCATCGCTTGTAACCTCCGATAGCACAGTGAAGAGCGGATTCTACGGGTCGAAACCGCCCTTCTTCTGCAAATAAACATTCACTAATAATGTGAACTACGTTAGAACTTGTAGTTCAGACTGAGTATGCTGGTATCAACAACATCGCCAGAAACACCCAGAGCAAAATCAACTGCGAACTGATCGCTTAGCGGACGATATCCAACGCCCAGGATGTATTCACTTTGATCCTCAAAGGTAGCCCCGCCGGCAGCACGATTTGTTCGGTAACCGGCTCTAATGGGAACAACCATTTTGTTCATGTACAATGTGTATTCGACACCTACATGGACGTTTGTGACAGCTTTTCGTTGGTCTTCAGCTCCACTATTAGCTTCAAAGAAGTGTTCGACATCAACGGCGCCGATGAGATCGGATCCCGATCCTTCATCAGGTTTGCCGAAACGGCTGATTTGATAGGCAACCCCTCCAGCTAACCTTGCAGGCATCTCTTTGGTAAAATCGCTGAATTGGCCATGTCCGGTAAGTGAAATCTGGCTTCGATAGCAGGCACCCCAAGTCATTCTTGCACCAGGCGCCAAAATACCGATAATGCCACCAATTCCCGTTCCGGTAGCTGTATTACTTGAGGACGAATTAAAAGTTGAATCGTTAGGGTCAAGAATATCTGAGGAACTAAAATTGAACCGCTGCTGTCCAACAACTGCGCCAATGCCCAGATTCAATTTATGGGAACGCTCAAGAGGAAAACCAAAAGCAATCGTTATCAGATCTGTATTGATTTCCTTCCTTTCTTTCCGTGTAAAGTTCGCGTTCGATTGTGAGTCTTCGCTAGTAAGTACTCCTGAGGATGTTTGCAGGAAGTGACCGATTCGAGCAAAGCTTATACCCAAAGTGCCACTACCAAATCCCCGCATGATCTGACTGAAAGGAATAACCACTCCAGCAAAATTAAAACCCATGTTGCCAGCATCGGTTTCATTAAAAGTCGAGGGATTACTCGCAAGCCCACTTAAAGAAGTGGTCACATTTGGCTGAGCGCCTAAGGAAGCCATCGCTTGCTGTTTGCTGATTACTGCCAGCGCGGCTGGATTATAGACTGTAGCGCTAGCATCATAGCAAAGAGCCGTTACAGCTCCCCCCATTCCTTCCCCGCGAGCGCTAATACCTAAACTATATAAGGTGTCTGGAATCTGTGCTAAAGCCATACTCGCAAGCGTGGTTGCCATTACGACCATAAGCACAAAGCTTCGACATTTACTGGCTGAATTCAAATTAGTTAATCTCATCCTTGCCTCCGTTACCATAACTCCGACTCCTCATTTTTAGAAAAATTTGACAATAAACTTACTGGTCACTTTTACCGAAGTATTGCCTGATTTATCGGTTGCTGTCACTTCAATCGCATATGCTTTTAGCGCCCTGAAGGGCTTCGGTACAGTGATATTTACTGTTCCGAACCATCGCCCTATTGTCCCTGACTGAGCAACTATTTCTTTTAATGACGTGATAGAAGCTACCTGAACGCCTTTGTCATCTTTAATAACCGCTGTTACACCCGTAGCAAGCACGCTGTTTTGTGTCGCATCGGAAGTATTGAAGAACGAATCGGTTACATCGATAAGGACTGTCAGCTTTGTTCCAGGACGAATCTTCATATTATTGAAGGGGTAAGAGACTTTAACCGTCGGCTTATCGTTATCCACCCTAACGCTTATTGTCTTAGTAGCGCTATTACCAACTTCATTAGTTGCTGTCACGACGACGGAATGAAGTCCCGATGACGTGTTTGTGGCATCCCATGCAGTATCTATGATGCTGCCCGTGCCGCTATCAATCTGCTGACCATCAACTCTAACCACCCAAGTAGCCAGAGCGTCATTTACTGTGCCGGAGATTTGGACAACACCCTTCACATAGGATTTATCCGTAGGAGTAGTGACCTCGAGTACCGGCGGTGTGTTGTTGACGGTAACCTGTTTGCTTTTTGTAGTAGACGAGTTGCCGGCTGTATCAGTTGCAATAATCGTGACGGTATGTGTGCCATCAGGATACTTGGATGAACTATCAAGATTTTTCTGCGCTGTATTCCAATTAACGCTTATGCTCTTGGTAGTTCCACTACCCAACTGCACTTCACCTATCTTAACGATCCAAGTCACATCACTTGTATCCTGAATGGACGCTGTAATGGTCTGCGTTCCGAAGAACTTGACATCAGTTTTGTTCTCATCAGGGTTAGTGAGAGTGACAACCGGAGAGGTAGCGTCCTTCAGCAATACTACGCTTTTTTGCAGCGTATTGCCAGACTTATCGGAGCCAATTAACGCCAACGTATGGGCGCCTTCGCTCAATAACGAAGGATCGAGGGTAGCGCTAACTGCGACGGTTGTTGAACTATCTGAGACTGTAAAAAAAGAGGGAGTAAAGCCGGTTGATCCGCCATCGATTGTGAGGTTCCATCCTTGCAGATTAGTATCACTAACGGTTCCTGTAATCGCCAACGGACTATTGCTAATCTGAGCGTTATTTACTGGCGTAGTCAGCGTCACCGTCGGCAATATACTATCGACTGTCACATCCACTGTTGAGGCGCTACCAACGTTTCCTGCTTTATCAGTAGCGGAGATGCTGATCGTGTGTTTACCATTAGAGAAGCTAGCAGCGTTCCAATTAATAGAAATACTGCCGCCAGACCCCGTTGACACAGAAAGTCCGGTTGTTCCGCCATCAACTTTCGCTTCCCATGTATTGGGATTTGCATCATTTACGGTTGCGGTGACCGAAACATTACTAGCCTTTACAAAGCCATTATTAGCAGGGGTATTAATCGTCACTGTAGGAACGGTTCGATCGATCTTAACCGTTCTTACTATCCGGCTTTCGCTTCCAAGGGTGTCTCTTACAATTAATGAAAGGGTATGAGTTCCTTGCGATACCGGGTCAGTGCTCCATTCAAAGCTAATTGCGCTTGCGGCATTATCTGTTGTCAGCCCAACGGTATCATCGAGCTTCAAGTCCCATGAACCAGCAGCCTTACCGGTTACAGTTACAGTTCCCTTTACCACAGCCCCCTCTAAGGGAGCGGTTAAAACGATAAAGTTTGTGTTATCAACTGTAACATTGACCGTCGTTGATATTTCGACAGGGTTACTGGTGTCTTTCGCATAAAGGGTTAAAGTATGGATAGAATCCGACAAACCCGTTGTATCCCAGAAGAAAGTATCGCTGGCGGTGGTGCCGGCATTTACTTGCTGTGAGCTTGGCGTATTCTTATCAATGACTGCACGCCAAGTCAATCCAGCGCCTGCATTTGTAATCGTAAATTCGACTTTCGCCTTCCCGCCAACGGTACCGGTGTCAAAAGGCTTGGCGATATTCACGCTAAGCTGCGCAAATAGCACAGACGTAATTGAGAGAAAGAAAATTGAAGCGAGGCTTTGAAACACCCACTTAAAGGCTCTTGAGTTAATCATTCCCATTGTGCTCCTCTCCCTGGTTGGGACTTATTGTCTGCCGTGGACAACCGTAGCGCCCATACGGCTACTATACACTCTTACCTGTAATTCTACCTAGTCTTGGGCATAAGTATGCCCGTAAAAAAGAAAACTTCTATGGTAATGTAACCAATTCCTCTATCGATTAATCAGATTCATGCAAAATTCAAACAAAAAACATCTTTTATTGCAATCGCAACCCCTGCCTCATCATTTCGAGGCGCAATTCTGTCGGCAGCTTGCTGAATTGCTTCACCGGCATTCCCCATCGCAAACGATAACCCTGCCGACCGAAGCATTGGCAAATCGTTATGACTATCCCCAATCGCAACTGTCCGCTCAGGCGCAATTCCTAAGTGTTCGCACACAACCTTTAAGCCATGCGCTTTCGAGGCCTTAGGATTCATCAGTTCGAGATACTGCGGCTCACTGACAGTAATATATAAATTGTCACCATATCGCGCCTGCATCTCTTCCCAAAGCTTGGCGATAATCGGAGGATGGTCAACGATAACCAGCTTGGTTGGGGAAGTCCCTCGAAGCTCCTCAGTTGGGCGTACCAACACATTTTGTTCCCTCACATGCAGGTTATATCGCCGCCCCCATTCAGTGTCTTTACAACAAGAAAGCACATCGACATGATAGTAGTTCAAGTGAATGTCATTGGCGATACAGTAATCAAGAACCTCATCTGCTAGGTTCGTGGGTAACGGTTGATGAGAAAGTATCTCTTCTTCCGACGTTCTAACCAAAGCTCCATTGCAGGAGATAATGGGGGTATCCAATCCCAATTCATTATAAAATCGCCGCATCGAGTGCTCGATCCGCCCCGAGGCCAAAACAACCTTAACTCCGGTGGAAACCAAACTTCTAACGGCATCAACATTCTGTGGCGGAATACAAAAAGCGCTATCCAGCAGCGTCCCATCCAAATCCATCACCAACAACTCATACTGCAAAATCAAATTCACCTTTCACTATAATCCCAAGCCCTCTAAAGAACCGCTTCAGATAAATAATATACGATCCAACCCTTAAGCTCGTTCCAAAACCGTCACAAATAAATATACCCGCTAAGGGATAGGTCATCTATGCTTATGGCCTAATGAGGATTTCTTGTAGGTGCGGAGAAAATATGTATCAAAACTGAATGCTAGAAATCAATAACACAAACTCCATCCTCTTTGTAATGCTCAAGCTCGTTATCAATCCAGTCCTCTCCAGGACGCACCATATGAAAGCGGATGGTGCAGCTGTCCTCATTCACAGAAAAAATACCACGAAACTGCTGCATCGGAAATTCAGCACGAAGCTGTTTATTTAACTCACGAAGAAAAGCAAATGCTATCTCCCCCCATTGATTATCGGTATAAAAATCAATGTGAAAGTGATTTATAGAGAACTCGCGGCCTGTCTTCTCGCTGCCATTCTTCTCGCCATATACAGCCTCATTCATAGAGGTTTTCGATAGCAATTTCTTAAGATAAACGCACCCGTCCATGTACACCAATCCAGCACGTAGGATCTTCAATATCTCTTTTGGTATTTGCACATCGGTCTCTTCAAAACCGTTTGGGCAAAACTTGGCCATCATCCGATTGGTTTTAATCTTCATCATTTTTCTCCACGGTACAGCACATCCTCCTCAATCATACAATCACTCTACAAGTTAACATACGGGCAGTGTTTTGTCAAATATCTCCTAAAGCTGCTGATACATATATCAGCCCCATACGTGCCAACGGCACGTCACCCTGAGCGTAGTCGAAGGGTCTTCCTGCAAAGCTCCGGCAGCGGCGCTTTGCTCTGCTACCGAAGCATCACAAATCCTTCGATATCGGCTTCGCCCTACTCAGGATAAGCGGAACTCTTTTTATTTATTCCCAACCCAAAATCCGCTTCCCTGAGTAGGCCTTAAGGCCATATCAAAGGGCGGTGAGGTTGGCAATCAGATAGCTATCGGAGGAGATTGCTTCGGCACAAACCGCCTCGCAATGACATGTTAAACAATGACCCAAATCCGGAATCTAGCCTCCAGCTTCCAGTCTCTAGCTTCTTTAAGAAAGCATCACCTATCACCTTCCCTAAAAAAGGCTCAACTGATCCTCACCAGGGGGAACAGGAATTTCTTCGTTGGCTTTTGACCAGGCTTTGGCGATGTCTTCTACTAAGGCTTTATAGCCGGTTTGGTGGGGGTCACCCATTAGGCGCAGGACGTAGGCTGGGTGGAGGGTCGCAATTACCGATTTGGCCCATTGGGATGTGAAAAATTGGCCGCGCTCGAGGGTGATTTTGAAGTTCTTGTGAATAATTGTATTGGCTGAAGGGGAGCCTAAGCAAAGAATAACTTTGGGTTGAATAAGTTGTACTTGAGATTCAAGCCAAGGTCGGCAGGCGTCAATTTCCTCCTGTTCCGGGGGACGATTGCGCGCCCTGCCGTCTTCCATAAGAACAGGGCGGCATTTAACGATATTGGCGATATAAACATCGGGACGATGCAAACCATTTTCACGAAGCGCTCTATCTAATAACGCACCGGCGCGGCCTACAAATGGCCTCCCTGTCGCATCCTCTCGCTCGCCAGGGCCTTCGCCAATAAACATCAACTTCGCATGGGGATCACCCTCGCCGAATACCACAAACTTTCGGGTTTGGCTCAACTTACAGGCAGGACAAACGGACGCTCTTTTGGCGACTTCATTAAGAGTTGTTTGCCCGGGGTCCCTATCGCCCACAAATCACCTCATACTGCTCTTTCAATCGTTTATAGGTTGCTTCCAAGCTATCGGGGATCACGCGAATATCGGATATAACAGGCATAAAATTCGTATCGCCGCTCCATCGAGGTACCACATGCCAGTGAATATGCCCCTCAACTCCGGCTCCAGCAACACGGCCTAAGTTGACGCCGAGATTAAATCCATCTGGGTTATAAACTCCCTTCAAGACATTCACACTCATTCTGACCATCTGCTGAATATCCAACATCTCAGCATCATCGAGATCGTTCATGTCGGCAGAATGCTTAAAAGGAGCAACCATTAAATGTCCATTGCTGTAAGGAAACTTATTCAAGAGGATATAAGAATATGCGCTGCGGCAAAGGATTAGATGTTCCTCGTCACAATTTTCGGCCGGTTTTGTACAAAAAATACACCCTGTTGCCTTATCAGCAGATTCAATATATTCCAATCTCCACGGCGCCCATAATCTTTCCGGCATAGTAATCTCCTTGATTGCCAATCGTGACATATCTAAAAGCATAAAATCAACAACGTGCAATTTGAATAGCACAATACAGTTTCTAATTACGAATTTATTGCTAACCCCTGCTCGGTATCTCTAGTCTCTGCAAGCAAAATTGCCGATAATTGCCTTGTTATGAGTGAATATATTATTGATGTCCAAAATCTTACTATCGAATACAAACCTTTCTGCGGCAAAAAGGTTCGCGCTGTCGACAATTTGTCATTCAAAATTGGCCCAGGCGAAGTAGTTGGCTTCCTCGGACCAAACGGCGCAGGTAAATCCACGACGCTTCGCACCTTGATGGGATTTCAACATGCCAAGAGCGGCATAGCCACAGTGTTTGGCTTCCCTGCCGGTTCAGTCGAAGCAAAACGACGTGTCGGATTTCTTCCCGAAGTCGCACTCTATTATCCTTTTTTAACCGTTGCTGAAGTCCTGACGATGTACGGCCAGCTTCAAGGCTTACCGGGAACGATGCTGCGAATGGAAGTGAAAGAGCTTATCGAACGTGTCGGGCTTAAGGACAAAGCAACGACGCTTTGCAAGAGCCTATCAAAAGGCATGCTTCAGCGAGTTGGGATAGCGCAAGCCGTTCTCGGTAATCCTGAAATACTCATCCTCGATGAAGTCACCTCAGGACTCGATCCGGTCGGCCGACGTGATTTGAGAGAACTGCTTCAAGAAAAGCAGCGCTCTGGCACCACTATTTTCTTCTCTTCGCATGAACTTACCGAAGTCGAAATGTTATGCGACCGCATTATTCTCATCAACAAAGGAAAGCTGGTCGAGGAGCGCACGATCGGTGATATTCGAGAAAAGCTTCAGAAGTTATATCTCAAGTTCCGTCCCGTCAACCAGGTTGTAGAAATGAATGCTGAATGGAGCA
>JBAXQP010000106.1 GCA_037131655.1 bacterium
GGCGATGGGTACTCACCGGCAGCAATTAATCCGGCCGGATGGGCCATATCAACCATAAACAACGCCCCGACTTCATCGGCAATCGCGCGAATAGCCTCAAAATCGATCTTTCTTGGATAGACAGTCGCCCCGGAAACGATTAACCTTGGTTTATGCTGCTTGGCAAGATCGCGCATCTCATCGTAGTCGATTAGCTCGGTGTCCTGACGAACGCCGTAGGGAACGACATTATAAAGTTGCCCTGAGAAGTTGACGGGACTGCCGTGGGTAAGGTGACCACCATGCGCCAAGCTCATTGCCATATAAGTATCGCCGGGTTTGAGAACGGCAAAATAAACCGCCATATTGGCCTGCGCGCCTGCATGCGGCTGAACATTTGCATGCTCTGCCCCAAAAAGCTCTTTGACACGCTCTATCGCCAGGTTCTCGACGACATCCATATTCTCACAACCGCCATAATAGCGCTTGCTGGGATAGCCTTCCGCATACTTATCGTTCATCACCGAGCCAACCGCTTCCAACACCGCCTTGCTGGCAACATTTTCGGATGCGATAAGTTCGAGATTATGCTCCTGACGATCTTTTTCAGCTTCAATAATCGCAAAAACTTCCGGATCGACCTGAGCAAGATCGGCTGTCCGCCGTCGAAGAACTGTTGTGTCCATATTAAGCAAATCCATTCACAAACTCCTTAGCGCGAATTGCTGCAAATTATACTTCACAAGGCATTTCATTGGCAGAGGGAAACTAATTAACTTGTGAGACCTGCCAGTGCTCATTGACCCATAAGCCAATAACCGTCACCGAAAGTTCCCAGGATGAAACCACTTCAACTGCTTTCCTAATCATTTCAAGATGTTCTTCATTAGAAACAGGATTGCCGGCACAATCGTGATGACCGATCACGGCAACTAGCTTCGATTTATGTGCCCTGATAGAGATCATTACTTTGTTACGGATTGATTCAAGCTCATCAGGAGTTGCAGTGGAGACAAGTTTATCGGCTCCCGGCTCGGTAATGGCATCAACATAGTCAACATGAAAGTTCGCACGAATCCAGTCGGTCACTGGCATTTGCACCCTGCCGTCAATGCAGGTAATCGCTGTTCCGAAAGCGTAATTGGACATAATTCTTCACCCCATAATATTACGTTACCCTCATTGTTACACAGCAAGCCCTGAAGAAACAAAAAAGCCTGCACGGCTGTGCCGCGCAGGCTTTAATTATTAATTTTTAGCCTCTTAATGCTTCGGCGCCGCTGACTACTTCTAGGATTTCCTTGGTAATGGCTGCCTGGCGGGCGCGGTTGGCGGTTAGTGTCAGCTCTTGGATAATTTTGCCAGCGTTATCGGTTGCGCTCGTCATAGCGGTCATTCGGGCGCCGTGCTCACTGGCATTGGCTTCCAATAGCGTCTGATAGACTTGGTTGAAAACATATCGCGGCAACAGGCTGCCTAATAGCTTCTGTGGTTCCGGCTCGAAAAGGTATTCACGATGAGTTACCGTTTCAGCTTCCGGAGGAACTATAGGCAATAACTGAGCTGATGAAGGAAATTGAATAAGTGCACTCTGGAAACGAGCATAAATAATCAAAACCGAATCCACTTGACCGCTTTCAAACATCTCACAGCTTAATCGAGTTATAGTGGTCGCCTCTGCAATAGTAGGCCCTGTATTAGGTAAGGAAACACTGTGAAGCACATTAAAATCACGACGTCGAAGGAATTGATCTGCTTTCTTACCAACTGCGATGATATCCACCGCATCCTTGGGATATTCAGAAAGCGTTTCAACAGCTTTTCGCAAAACGTTCGTGTTATAGCTTCCGCAAAGCCCTCTATCAGAAGTAATCACAATCGCAGCAATACGACGGATTGGATTGCGGCGTTCCAATAATGGATGAGGCGGCAGTTCACTAGCCATCGCTAGATTGCTCATCAACTCGCGCATTTTGCCGGCATAAGGTCGCGCCTGCAAGACTTTATCCTGCGATCGCTTAAAACGCGCACCTGCTACCAGCTTCATCGCACGAGTGATCTGCTGGATATTCTTCGCCGCTTTTATTCTCTGTCGTACTTGCTTTATACTTCGCATATTGTTAGCAATCAGCTTTCAGTTATCAGCCGTCAGCTTTCTTAATTATTAAACCCCTACGAACTTGGCTTTGAATTCTTTGGCTGCTTTGTGCAGGGTTGCTTCGATTTCCGGCGTAATTACTTTTTCAGTTCTTATTGATTGGGAAACCTCTGGGAATTTTTCCTTAACGAACTTTAGTATGCCTTCTTCGAAAGGCTTTACCTTAGCGACAAGAAGGTCATCCAGATAGCCTTGTGCGCCAACAAAAAGCACGACGACCTGATCCTCGACCGGCATCGGCACATATTGAGGCTGTTTTAGGACTTCGGTCAAACGGACACCTCGCTGAAGCTGCGCCTGGGTGGTTTTATCCAAATCAGACGCAAATTGTGCGAATGCCTGTACCTCCCTGAACTGTGCCATCTCTAAGCGCAACCGTCCGGCGACCTGCTTCATCGCCTTAATTTGCGCATTACCACCAACGCGGGAGACTGAAATACCCACGTTAATGGCGGGACGAACACCGGCAAAGAATAGGTCAGGCTCGAGATAAATCTGACCGTCGGTAATTGAGATAACATTTGTCGGAATATACGCTGAAACGTCACCCGCCTGGGTTTCGATGATTGGGAGCGCAGTCAAACTGCCCGCGCCAAGCTCATCGCTTACCTTAGCAGCGCGCTCAAGTAAGCGAGAATGCAGATAGAAAACATCGCCTGGGAAAGCTTCACGTCCCGGGGGGCGTCGTAGCAATAGCGATACCGCGCGATAAGCCTGAGCGTGCTTGGTAAGATCGTCATAAATCACCAATGCGCTCTTGCCGTTGTCGCGGAAGTATTCGCCGATAGTGCAACCGGTGTAAGGCGCAATATACTGCTCGGCGTTCGAATCAGAAGCGGTAGCGGTTACGACGGTGGTGTATTCCATCGCCCCATTCCTAGTTAGAATATCAACCACACGCGCCACGTTCGCCATCTTCTGACCGATTGCGACATAGATACAATAAACGGGGTTGTCCGTATGCTGAGTGTGCTTCTGGTTGATGATGGTATCGATTGCGATGGCGGTCTTACCCGTCTGGCGGTCACCAATAATAAGCTCGCGCTGGCCGCGGCCAATCGGGATCATCGAGTCGATGGCTTTAATACCTGTTTGAAGTGGTTCTTTGACCGGTTGGCGATTAATAACGCCTGGCGCCATGACTTCAATTCGACGAGTTTCTGATGAGGGAATTTCGCCTTTGCTATCAATTGGCCTACCGAGAGCATCCACAACACGTCCTAAGACGGCTGAGCCGACCGGCACTTCGACAATGCGTCCGGTTCGGCGCACAGAATCGCCCTCTTTGATTTCCGAGTCGGAACCAAGGATGATCGCGCCAATGTTGTCTTCTTCCAGATTGAGAGTAATTCCCATCACATTGCCAGGGAACTCAAGCAACTCGCCAACCATGGCATCGTAAAGCCCATGTACACGGGCAATACCATCACCCACTTGAAGTACCGTGCCGACGCTCTCAACAGCAACGCCGCGCTCGTATCCTTCAAGTTCTTTCTCTAATATACTTGTTACTTCTTCGGGACGAATACCCACAGTACACCCCGTATGCCCTTAATCTTATTCACGTCACCCTGAGCAAAGCCGAACGGTCTTCCAGAAGATTCCTCGACAAGCTCGGAATGACATCTCTATGAGACGTAGGGAGCTTTGCCCCCAGAAACACAAATCACGTTTGCCTAGCTAATTCTCTGATAAAACGGTCTCTAAGACGACGGAGACCGCCTTCGATAGAACCGTCTAGTAAATAGTCGCCAATCTGTACGCTTACGCCGCCGATCATCTCAGGCTTGATCTCCACTTCGACAAGTATTCGCTTACCGGTTTCAGCTTCTAACCTGGCGATGAGTTGATTTCGAAGCGGATCAGTTAATGGCCTGGCTGTGGAAATTAGGGCGCGTAAAATTCCCGCGTCCTCTTCGAGCAGCCGATCATATTCTTGTTTGACAAGCGTTAGGTTCTCTTCGCGCCGTTTGTCTACTAATAAGCGCAGCATTCTCAAAGTCAGCGGACCTAAGTTTGCAAATGCATTATTAATAGCCTCAAGTTTTTTGTCGCGCGACATCAACGGACTCATTAGATCACTAAGTAGCGTAGCGTTAGCTACAAGAGTACTAATGACCTGAATAAGCTCGCTTGCAACGAGGTCTTGTTGACCCTGTTGTTTTGCAACCAAGAATAGCGCTTTGGCGTATCGACGCGCAACACGCACGTTCATTTAGGTCGTGACCTCCGCATGCTCGATGAATTCCTCGACGAGTTTGCGATCGGTTGCATCATCAAGCTTGACCCCTATCAAACGCTCAGCAGCATTCAACGCCAGATCAGCTACCTGAGTTCGCAATTCAATAAGGATGCGCTGATGCTCTCGCGCCATCGCATCCTCGGCGTCCTTGCGAATCAGTTCAGACTGTGCTCTGGCTTCATTCAGGATATTATCCTTCATGCTCTGAGCTTCATTGACAGCGACTTGAATACGTTCGCGTGCCTGCGCTTCGATGGTGGCCAAACGCTGTTCATAATCAGTTTTCAGCAGTTCCATTTCGCGCTTATCGGCTTCAATTTTGTCATATGTTTCTTGGATATCTTGTTGGCGGCGAGATAGCAAAACCTTAATGGGTCCAAATAGGAACTTGTTGAGCAACATAACCAGCAGCAAAAAGCCGATTAGTTGAACCACTAAAGCCGCTGGGTCAATCCCCAACGTCTTCATTAAGCTGTTACCACCTTCACTGCCACCCTCTCCACCCTCAGCCAATACTTTGGCAATGGAAAGCGAAAGCACCAAAAAGGACGCGCCTATCTTACGCATAGATATCCTCTCCGAACGATTGCAGCAGCAGACTTTACAAACTCCCACGTCTACTGCCTAAACACTGTTTGAATAGGAGTTAGTGTTATTTTACAGCTGCAGGAGTTGTCATTGGGGCGGTGACCGGAGCGGTCGTTCCTGCCTCAAGTACTTTTCCTGTGTCAGGCAATTTGCCTTGCAGCAGGAAGAACATAAGAAGCGCATAGATTACGAGCGATTCGATGAAAGCCAGCGCGATGATCATACTAGTTCGGATTGTTCCGGCTAGTTCAGGCTGTCGCGCCATTCCCTCTAATGCACTTGCTGCCGCTTTACCTTGTGCAAGCCCAGCTCCAAGGACTGCGATCGGCAGCCCTAAACCAACAACTAACGCTAAACCAAAGAAATAAAGTCCTGCGTTCAATTTATTAACCCTCCATGTTCTTGCTCGCTCCCAAAAGAGCGGATTCAATCTTCAAACTTATTACGTCAATTCGCGACTTTTATGAAGCCTTCGCTTCAGCAAGGGCTGTTTTGTCCTCATGAGTATCGTGAGATTTCTCTGAGGAGTGCTCAGCCGCATGTTCTGTCATTAGTGACAGATAAATACAAGTAAGCATTGTAAACACCAACGCCTGAACGACGCTTGTGAATACACCGAAAACCATCATCGGAAACTGCAACGGGACAACCCAAGTTGACTTCGCATAACCCGCAAGCACTCCAATTATCTGCTCTTCACCGTAAATGTTTCCATAAAGTCGAAGGGAGAGCGAGAGAGGCTTAGCCAATTCGCCAATCAATTCAATCAAGAACATTATCGGCGACAACGCGATCATTGGCCCTGCAAAGTGCTTCAGATATCCAAGAGGTCCGTTCACGCGGATGCCTTCAAACTGAACGAAGACAAAAACGGTTAAGGCAATCGCTATATTTGTATTCAAACTCGCAGTCGGCGGGACAACATAGAATTTGAAAATTGGCCGTGTAATTTCTGATAACCAACTTAATTGGCCCCATAAGTTACTTATAAGAATGAAAGTAAAAACAGAACCGATGAGCGGAGTGTACCTGCGACCATGCTCGCCGATAACACTAACGGTTAAATACTCAAATGTCTCATAGACCTGTTCTGCAGCATTTTGAAGCCCGCGTGGGATTTTATTTTTAACCCTAGTGGCAAAAAAGGCGATCACCGTTAACAGCACGATGATAAATAAAGAGTTATATACAAAATCCCAGGGTGATGGATGATGCGCCAAAACGATCTACCCTCCGGTCATTTTTACGACTTCTTTGCCAGTAATATTACTAGAATAACTAAAACTAAGTATACCAGACTAAAGCCAACAGCGAAACATATCGTGGATTCAATTCCCAGCTTGACAATTAAGAAAACTGTCACTCCCACAAATGCATATTTGGCTAGGTTGTAAAAGGCCATGAACATCCGAACTGATTTTAGCGAACCGCCCGGTCTGACATGACGTGAAAACAGCATATTGGTTCCTAAAAAAACAACCGAAACCGCCGCCCCCGCCCCGAACCCAATAGCCCAGATGTGATTAACAAACACCAAAGCCAGTGTCCCAATACAACCAAGGTACACGGTAATACGAACAGTCCGCCTAAGAAATTCTACGGATTCTTTGTCAAAGTCTGTAGGTGTCATGGTGATAAAAATGAGAAATATTACTTCCCCCGCTTCTCCTCCTTTTCTGCATCCTCGATTTTTTGGAGAAGGCGGATCATTTGGACGAAACCGGCGACTATTCCTAAAACGACGAATATCATGAGGAAGAGAGGGGCGGTTTTGAAATATTCGTCGATGAAATAGCCGATAATCGCTCCGGCGAAGGGAGGGACTACCAGCGTAAAAGCGATCCCACCGGCTAAACCGGCTGCTCGAAGCCCTTTATCCGGTTCGCTTTTTATACTATTAGAGTTTGGACGGATGAATTCACGCCGAGGGGGTTCCGGAATAGTAGGGACCTCAGGAACCTCTGGGAATTCTTCCGAGGTATTATCCGATTTTTTCGAGTTCGAATCGCTCATGGAGTAATTTCACCGCGCGATGGGTATGGTTATCCGGCACTAGGCATGAGACTGAGTGATCCGAGTCTGCGGTTTGCAGAACGGGAATACCGGCTTCACTCAACACTTCGAGAATTGTGAAGAACAGACCGGGCTGCTTTCCGAAAACCTTACCGATCACCGACACCATCGAGCAGTTCTCAGTAACTTTGACTACCAACGGAATGATTTCACCGATCCAGTCCGATTCGCGCAGTAGTTTGAGCTGGCTTTCCTTCACGCCTCTAGCTTTATCCCCAACCTGGACAACATAGCAACGTTTCCCTGTCTCATCTTCAATCGGAAGCACCAAACCATCAAGATATTCACATACTGCGCCAAATTTTGAACTCGGCGTCGCAAAGCCCAAATGGGTCGGATCTACACTAATAAGCTGCATATTAGCTTTGGCCATAGAGACAAGACGATAAACTTCTAACTCGATACGTGCCTTATCGCTCCCCTGTGGCAAGTCAAATGAAAGATAATTTAACTTGCCTGTATGTGTAATTCCAGTAATCCGACGATCAGGAGCGCGATCATCACTCACCACTTCAGTTCCCGGATCATCCGTAAAGGTTGATTTCACCCAAAGCGGGATATTAAACCGCATCGCAATCTCAGCAGCCCTTGGATGAAGTACTTTTGCGCCTTGGTGAGCGATTTCAGCAACTTCGGCATAACTCACTTGTCGCAAAATCGAAGCGCATTCGACCATATCGGGATCAGCGGACTTCACTCCATCCACATCAGTAAAGATATCGACCGCTTCCGCGTTAAGAGCAGCTCCCAGAGCAGAAGCAGTGGTATCGCTACCACCGCGGCCAAGAGTTGTTATCCCCCACGAAGATGTTGCCACTCCCTGAAAACCGCAGACCACCGGTATCTGGCCTTGCTCGAGAGCATTAATAATATTTACAGGATTGATTTCTATAATGCGGGCATTCCCAAAGACCTGATCGGTAATGATGCCCGCCTGTCCACCGGTCAAAGCCACCGCCGAATGGCCCATGGTTTTAAGGGTGTGGGTGAAAATAACCGTTGAGATAATCTCCCCGCATGCCATCATCAAGTCCATTTCGCGAGGCTCAGGCGCAATAGCTGGATCAACCTCTACCAGGTGCTTTATGAGGGTATCCGTTGCATAAGGAGCTCCGGCGCGACCTATGGCCGAGACCACTACCACCGGATCATAACCGGCTTGTTTGGCTTGGATAACTTTGCTCGCTGCCAAGCGCCTATTTTCAGGAGTGCTGACCGAAGTCCCACCAAACTTTATTACACGGATTCTCATTGAGCAGCCTCCTCTATGCCAAAAGCTTCTTTTAAGGCGGTCACAACGGGACCAAGTTTGTGCGCATCAGTGAGAATGGTTACCCGATCATGCGCATCCCCTGTTTGCTCAACATTCGCGCCGACCTTATTGCAACATTCGGCAACAATAGCCATTACACCGACCATCTCGCGCATATTGGCCGCCACAATACTCACCAAAGCTCTGCCGGGGTTGAGTTTAACATCATATTTAAA
>JBAXQP010000107.1 GCA_037131655.1 bacterium
CCGCTGATTTTCGGGGCGATTGTTAGGAAGAGTTCATCGACAACCTTAGCGGCCAATAGGGAGCCATTAACGGTTGAGCCGCCTTCACATAGGAGGTGTTTGACCTCGTATTGGCTGCGTAAGATGCTGACCATCTGGCGCACATCCAATTTGTTATCTCCGCAAAGATGTAACCGTGCGGTTTTGCGGATGGCGGCAGCCTTTTCTTTATCCACACTTCTAGGCGCAAACACAATTGCTTGGCCGGGCTCATCAGTAAAGAAGCGTGTGTGGAGGGGTAAGTCACCGGAAGCGGTCATGGTTACCCGCAAAACCCCTTCAGGATAATGGAGTTTTGGATCGATCCGAAGGGTTTCACTTCCAATCAGCGCCGCATCGGCGTTTCTTTGAAGCCTTCTCATGAGTATCTGATCGGTTTGACTACCCAACCCTTTCGCTGTCGTGCCGCGATCTGTTAAGAGGGTTTTGCCGTCAACCGAAGCAACCATATTGATAAAAATATAAGGCCGATCTTCCGGCGGATCGGGGAAGTTTAACCGTTCGTAAAGCCGTTCAGGATCAATATTTGGTTCAATGAAATCCATCAATCGCTTCATGGTTTTATCTTTCTAAAAGTTTATTAAAATTCCTGCTTAATAGCTATGATCCCAACCCTCATTGCGCTGGCTTTGAATTAAACCTATTTCTACTATTATACAGGCATTCGTTATTTCGTGGAAGAATCAAATCATGTGTACACTTAAAATTATTGACGAGTATGCTGATACAATGATATAGTGGTAATTCGTCCGGCAAAGTCGTCCGGGAAAATATATTAGAAGGTTCCTAAGTTATATGAGTTATTTCGCAGTAGTAAAAACTTTGTTTGGTCGTCAAAAAGTATGATGATAAGGATAATGAAAGTTATAATCAGTTTATTTGTGCTAAGCCTAACGCTAGCCGTGCTGGCGCCTATGGCTCAGGCACAAAATGATATGTTTAAAGATGTTCCCATTGCTCACTGGGCTTATGAAGACATCAAGGTTTTGAAGGCGGATGGCCTATTAACGGGCTATCCCGGCGAAGTCTTTCTGGGCAATCATCCGATGACTCGCTATGAGTTCGCGACTGCTACCCGAGCAATGTATGAGAATCTTATCAAAAAGATCGGTGAGGTCAACTCCCTCTCTTTGCGCATCAAAGCTTTAGAAACCACCAGCACAGGCAACAGTGTCACCGCTGAGTTGACTGCTTTGAAAGAGCAGCTCGCGGAGATGGCGTTGCTTAAGGACGATATCGCTCGCCTCAACAAGTTGGCAGAAGAGTTTGAGAAAGAACTGGCCAGCTTGGGCGTCAGTGTTCCGGAACTGACCGCTAGAACCACTGAGTTGGAAAGGCTTGTTAAAAAACTGTTAGAGCGACCCCAGCCCATTGACATCCACGGAGACCTTTTCTTTGGCGCTCGAGCTGGACATGGCTCTGGAGACAATATCGGCATTGACCTAAACGGTATCGCTTTTGGGGTTGATACAAAAACCTTAGAGCCAACCACCAATCCCATTCACGATTTGCACATCGTCCATGAGTTAGGCATGAACGTAAAAGGCGACTTTGGAAACGGGGTGACTGCCAACGCTGAATTTATCGTCAGTAATTACCTGAATTATCTCGGGTCTGCCACTCAACCGTTCAATTTCGGAAGTAGCGGAACGTACATCGGCTTCACCCCCCCCGGTGGAGTAAGAATAGAGGATGTGGAAGACGTTGCCATTTATAGCGCCAATGTCGGTTTTGCTATTGGCACGCACGGTGGCGTTAACGCTCAGTTAGGCCGATTAGGCTATCAAGTTTCTCCATATACCTTCAAGCGTGTCGATCCGGATTGGTACTTTGATGTGCCTCGCTACGATAACGGTAACATCTACTTTGATGGCGCCAAACTCGGTTTTGACTGGGGCGCGGTCAAATTAGACATGTTCGGCGGCAAGAATAATAACATTTCTGCAACCAATACAGAAAACTACCAACGTATCACTGCGGGACAGTTTCCAAATTCCTATTATGTTGATGGGTTAGCAAAAGCATCCACTCGATTCTTCGAACCCGGTTCGAACCGACCGACCGGCCTTCAGGACGGAGTTCTTGAAGTTGACACGACATTAGGCGCAGCGCTTAAGGTTGGTCTGACATCATCTGCAAATCTAGGTTTAACTTATATCGTTTTGGATGGAGTTCCTCTATTTGGAGACGGATATGGCATGCCATTCAATCGAGTTGCTATTATGGGTGGAAACGTAAATGCCCAAATACTGCCCAGCCTCTCAGTGAAAGCTGAATATGCTCAAACCGATGTGCTGCTCAACAATCGCAACATAGTTTCCAGCAACAACTGGGCGGCTGATGGTGGACTACGCTATAACAGCGGGGATACGTTCCATATCGGCGCAGGATATAAGGAAATTCGCCCCCTATTTGCTGCCCCCGGTTATTGGGGACGCATCGGCTTCTGGTACAACCCGGTTGACATCAAAGGCTTTACTGCGGATGCTCATTACAAGTTCAACGATGACTTCATGTTGTCTGCTAGCGGCGAGTTCTATCAGGGAACAGGACAGAACAAATCTGGTACCACCCTAGTCGGCTTCTCGACAAAAGACAAAATCACCCGCTTGCTCGTTGATGGCACCTATCATTTGAACTCCGCATGGAGTTTGTCAGCCGGTTGGGAAGGCGTTATGTGGGACCTCAAGAACAATAACGCCACTGAATTCACCGGCGGCAAACCACGCGAAAATTACTACACTGTCGGCATGGGTTATCAACTCGGCAATGATGCCTTATTGAAAATTATGTACCAAGTTGTAGACTATGACTCCAAGGGAGTAAGTCGTTTCAATGCCCCAGGTTCCCTTGAAGACAACGCATCCGGCGGCCTGTTAGTAACCCAAGTCACCGTCAAGTTTTAGCTTATCAATAACCGTGCAGGGCAACTTCTATCCTAAATTTGCCCTGCACTTTAGGTTAACGAAGCGCCATAAGGTCTGCCTTTCACTTTCGTCATCAACCACACTCGTCCTTCCTGCGAAGCTAGCGAACCACCACGGGATGTGCCGGTGCCTATAAGCTCATCTTCCTGCCTTTGTATATGGGGACATTTTCGTGAATTCGAACCCTATCACCTAAAACCTGTCACCTAATTCCTTCCCCATTCTCCGCATGTGGGGTAAAACTATGCGTAGGTAATTAAAGCGGGAGATAGAATATGGCTAGACAGATTGCTTTGAGTGGGATGCAGCCGACGGGGCTGATCCATCTTGGACGTTTGGAAGGGGCGCTTCGGAATTGGGTGAGGATGCAGGATGAGTTTGAACAATATTCCTTTGTGGCGAACTGGCACTCGTATACGACACTTTTCAAGGAACCTGAAGAGATAGCGCGAATGTCCCACATGTTGGCCATTGACTACATGGCGGTCGGACTTGACCCCAAAAAATGTACGATCTTCCTTCAATCCGATGTCAAACAACATGCTGAACTACATTTGCTGCTATCGATGATTACCCCTGTCGGGTGGCTCGAACGCCAGCCGACTTATAAAGATAAAATTGCCACGTTGACAGATAAATACAACGAAGAAAACGTGGGAGAGTTTGTTTCCTATGGATTGCTTGGATATCCTCTCCTTCAAGCAGCCGATATTCTTATGTATCGTGCGAATGTGGTCCCTGTCGGCAAGGATCAAGCGCCTCATTTAGAGATTACACGAGAGATAGCCCGAAGGTTCAATGGTATCTATGGCGAGGTCTTTCCAGAGCCGCAGGCTTTAATTCCGGAAGAAACCGGCAATATTCCTGGTATAGACCGCCGCAAGATGAGCAGCTCCTATGGCAACGCCATTTTCATCTCGGATACGGCGGAAGAGGTTGCGGCGAAAGTTCAGCAGATGGTGACTACCGAAACAAAAATTCGCAAGACCGACCCGGGTATTCCTGAGAACTGCGTAGTCTGCAAGCTTCGTAAGATTTACGATTCGGAGGGCTACAAGACCTCATGGGACGAAGATATACAAGGCGTGCGGGGCTGTCAGCAGAATAAGCGAGAGTTAACCGAGATTTTGAATAATATGCTCGACCCCATTCGAAAGAAGCGTGAAGAGCTATTGGAAAACAAAGATTATGTAGCTCAGGTGCTTAAAGATGGAGCGGGAAAAGCAGGCGCCGCTGCCGAAGCGACGATGAAACTGGTCCGCGAAGCGATGAAGTTCTAGGGGTAGAAGATTGATGACCAAACGCCAACGATTTATCGAAACCGTTACCTTCGGCTCCCCCGACAAACCGGCTTCTGGGGAGCTATTTGGCTTTGACGCGACTAACGAGAGGTGGGTACGTGAAGGACTTCCTGCCGATGTGATCGATCTGGAAAAGTACTTCGACATTGATTTCATCGTTGCCAGCCCCTGTGTCAATGTCAATCTCGAGCCAATTCCCGCTTATCCATTACGGGTGATTGAAGAGACTGATCAGCACATCATCGAAGCTAAAGGGCGTGAGGTTGTCCGCCGAAAGAAAGACCAAAGCGGGCCTGGGATGCCGCAATGGTTAAGTTACCCACTGCAATCGCGTGAGGATTGGGAAACTGATTGGAAGTGGAGATTAGATCCCGACATTCCCGACCGACTGCCTGATATTGAAGCCAGAGTGGATGAATATAATAGCCAAGAGTATCCCTTGGGCATCTGGATTGGCAGCTCCTATGGATATATGCGCAATTGGTGGGGGGTTGAGAATGTGTCCACTCTTTTTTATGACGACCCCGCTCTCATCGAGGAGATGATTGAAAGCATCACCCATTTATCGCTGCAGACTCTCAAGCGCGTTCTCTCTTATGGCATTAAGTTGGATTATGTTTGTTTTTGGGAGGATATGGCATACAAAGGCGGGCCTTTGATCTCGCCAGCCATGTTCAAAAAGTACTGTTCGCCCTATTATCGAAAGGTAATGGATGTTGTCACTTCCACCGGTATTAAAGTTGCGCTCGTTGATTCGGATGGCGATATACGGCAACTAATTCCATACTGGCTGGATGTAGGGATTAACATGGTCATGCCCATGGAAGTGGCCAGCGGGATGAACGTGATTGAAATTAGAAAAGAGTATGGCAAGCGGTTGGCTTTCTTTGGAGGCATCGATAAAAGAGCTTTGGCAGGGACGAAAGAAGATGTTCGCAAAGAGGTGGTTCCCAAACTCGAAGCGTGTTTTGCCGATGGCGGTTATATCCCCGCTTGCGACCATAAAATTCCGCCCAACGTGCCTTATGAAAATTATCTTTACTTCCGCGAGCTTGTAAATGAGGTCACCGAACGTTTCTATGGTGGCTAAGCATACTTGTTCTGGGGTTTAGCACTTGACAAGTTCGAGTGCTAAAGGTATGTTTATAGAAGATGAATGAGGTGATGTGAATGCCTACTTATGGATATAAATGCACTAAATGTGAAAATCAATTTGATGTTGTACATAGCGCTCATGCCCCAGCAGTGGAAGAATGCCCAAGCTGCGGCGGCAAAGTAAAGAAAGTATTCTACCCTGTTGGGATCATGTTTAAAGGCCCCGGTTTCCATGTGAATGATTATAAGAGTGGAAACGGCGCAGATCCTGCTGCTTCAAAGGAACCAGCAAGCTGTCCCGGCAACCCCGACAAGCCGGCATGCAGCAGTTGTGATCTTAAGGAGTAGTCAACTTCAAAGGGAGAGAACTCGGTACTCTCCCTTTTTTATTTTTTCCTTCCCCAGCAAACTAAATAGGTTATTAGCGCTTTTGCATCCTAATGAGCTAATTGGCATGATGGTTGCTTTTCTTAAAACAGGGGGGAAGATAATGCAAATAATGATGAAGCAAAGATTAATGAAAGAGAACTTATGGCTAATCGGCGTGACTATGGCCGATTTGATTAGTACGATTATTCTTATTGGAATGGGCTTATGCAGAGAAATGAACCCGATCATGAACTATTTCCTGCAAATAGGGTGGACACCTTTTATCGCATTTAAACTTGCAACCATTGTACTTGCCGTCAGTGTTACCGAGTGGTATCGCAAACATGACGAAATTTTTATCCGCCGATGGCTCCGGATTGGAGTAGTTAGCTACGTTGGAGTTTGGAGTATCTGGTTCACGGCGGCGAACTTAAGGTAACTGAAAGTAGATTTTCATGTCGGATACAGGTCAGGCCGCAGGGTCGGGGCGCTCAGTTAAGCGTTCCGACCCTGCGATCGTTTATGTCTGCCGTAAGTACCTCAAGGACGAAGCATAGAGACAAGTTCGTTTCCTGGTTAAGCATCACACGGGTATAATTCATGAATGCGTAAATTAAAAGTAGCTATGGGGCAGATGATGGTTGAGGGCGCGCAACCTCAAGCGAATATCGCTCGTGCCGTTGGAATGATAAACGCTGCCGGCAGGCAAAAATGTGACGTGGTAGTCCTTCCTGAGTGTTTGGATTTAGGATGGACCCATCCCTGCGCAGCCGAGCTTGCTCAAACTATTCCTGGGCCGTTTAGCGATGTGATTGTCGCCGCTGCTAAATCTGCTGAAATTTACGTTGCTGCAGGTTTGGTTGAACGTATGAACGGGAGAATTTTTAATACTGCCATCTTCATATCACCAACCGGTGAAATTCTCCTTAAGCACCGAAAAATAAATGAATTGATGATTGGCCCCAGAATGTATTCTGTTGGGAACTCGCTAGCTGTAGCGGAAACCCCGATAGGAACTTTTGGTCTCGCCATTTGCGCTGACAATTTTCCAAGTTCGCACGCGATCGGTCATGTGTTAGGGAGAATGGGCGCTAGGATAATTTTATCCCCATGCGCCTGGGCGGTTGATACCAATCATGATAATGTTAAAGACCCCTACGGCGGCATGTGGAAAGCTTCCTATGCCGAACTGGCCAAGCTTTATGATATGTCAATTGTCGGGGTAAGTAATGTCGGTTGGATGATAGGCGGACCGTGGAAAGGGCGCAAGTGCATTGGTTGTTCGATGGCAATCGGCCCATGCGGAACACTTTTAGCCCAAGGTCCTTATGGCGATAATGCTCAGGCATTAGTCAATGTCGATGTCCCTATCATGCCCGTCTCCGCCACCGGCGCCGACATAGCCCCCATGCTAGCCGCTAAAGGCTACGAAGGCGGATAGGGAGTTAGGCGAACGTATTGCGTAGTGCGTATTACGTATTCTCCGGATTCCGGATACGTACTACGCAATACGCACTAGATAGGCTTCGAAGACATGAAGCAGGAAAGGTTATTATAATGGACGACGGTATTCCTAAGATTTATGAGACTAAAGAGGTCGAGAGTAAATGGTATGGGTGGTGGGAAGAGCGTGGATATTTCCACCCTGAACCAAATCCCGACCAGCCGTACTACTCTGTAACGATTCCTCCGCCCAACGTAACCGGCTCTCTTCATATGGGGCATGCGCTCAACCACAGCATAATTGATGCCCTCATTCGATGGAACCGGATGAAAGGCCTCAATACGCTTTGCCTCCCTGGGACTGACCATGCGGGTATTGCTACCCAAAACGTGGTAGAGAAAGAACTTCGCAAGGATCATACATCCCGTTATGACCTCGGCCGTGAGAAATTTATCGAGCGGATTTGGGAATGGGTCGATGTCTACGGCAGCACAATTATTAACCAGCTAAAGAGTTTGGGCTGTTCTTATGATTGGCAGCGCCTTCGCTTCACGCTGGACAAAGATTATGCCGATGCCGTCCTCGAAGTCTTCGTGCGTTGGTGGAATGACGAACGGCTTTATCTCGGTTCAAGAGTGGTCAACTGGTGTCCCCGATGCCGCACGGTCATCTCTGATATCGAAGTAGCTAACGAAGAACGCAACGGCTTCTTATGGCATATCCGTTATCCATTTGAAGACGGAACAGGTTATGTGACAGTGGCGACTACTCGTCCCGAAACTATGCTTGGCGACGTGGCGGTTGCAGTCAACCCGGAGGACACCCGCTACAAGCATCTTGTTGGCAAGACCCTTCGACTGCCTTTGGTCAATCGCAGCATCCCTCTGGTACCCGATCCTTATCCTGATCCCGAATTTGGAAGCGGGGCAGTCAAAATTACTCCGTCTCACGATCCGAACGATTTCGAAGTAGGTAAACGCCATAATCTCCAAATGCCCGTGGTTATCGCCAAAGACGCCACGATCGACACCCGCGCTCTCCGCGCTGAACTTGGACAAGAAGAAAATGAATCTCTTTTGTCCTACCAGGGGCTTGACCGGTACGAGGCTCGCGAGCGGATTGTGGAAGACCTTAAAAAGCTTGGCCTTCTCGATAAAGTGGAGCCGCACAAACTGGCGATCGGTATCTGTGACCGATGTCATACGGTCATCGAGCCGCTGCTGTCCGAACAGTGGTTTGCGAACATGGCCGATATCGCTAAACCGGCAATCGATGTGGTCAAAGAAGGCCGAATTCGTTTTATTCCCGATCGGTATGTAGGCGTCTATTTGAATTGGATGGAGAATATTCG
>JBAXQP010000108.1 GCA_037131655.1 bacterium
TTAGGCGATGCTTTGGCTTCAAAGGCAACATCAACTGCAGCGGAGGGAACTCCACTGGCAGCAGTGCCTCCCAAGCCTCAAGTCAAGCCGAAACAAGCTACTGAGTAGTCCAAGACAAAGGGCGCGGCTTTCTGCCGCGCCCTTTTCAATATCCGTGTCATTGCGAGGCTGTTTGCGCCGAAGCAACCTCCTCAAAACCTTCCAGTCAGATTATTCACTTAATTCAGGATGACACCGCTTTGAGGTGCTTGGATTCCGGATCGTGTTTCGCACTTCAATCCGGCATGACTTCTGACTTCTTAATTATCTCCCAACGACTTACCTCTCACACAGTCACTCTTGCATACTTTAATGTCTCTGGGCAGGGACAGCGTGATCGTTCGTTGGGGATAGTGGCGATCATGCCTAGGACTACCCGTTTGATACGGTCAGCGTTGTTGTGAAAGACTTGCATGACCTCTTCAGCATTCACCGGTTCGACTTCGCCTTCGGCGTGGAGGCCGCTGTCATAGTCGGTGATGAGTGAAATGTTGACGACGCACATCTCTAGTTCGTGGGCCAGATAAGCTTCGGGGTATTGGGTCATGTTTATCACTTCCCAGCCCATGCTGGTGAACCATATGCTTTCCGCCTTAGTGCTGAAACGTGGGCCTTGGATAACGACCACCGTTCCCTTTTCGTGCACAGCAATACCTTCGTTGCGTATGCAGTTGACGGCAATTTCGCGCATTTCTGGGCAGTAAGTGTCGGCTGGGCTAACGTGTGTGACGATAGGCCCATCGTAAAAGGTATCTGCTCGGGCTTTAGTGCAGTCAACAAACTGATCGCAGACTACGAAGTCGCCCGGCTTCACATGGGATTGAAGGCTACCGGCGGCACAGGGGCTAATAATGCGGGTTACCCCAAGCTCTTTCATCGCCCAAACGTTGGCGCGAAAATTAACCATATGAGGCGGGATGCTGTGATCACGACCATGTCGAGGTAAGAATGCGACTTTCTTATCGCCGACAGTTGCCAACGCCACACTATCGCTGGGCGGGCCGAAGGGCGTTTCCACATTCACAAACTCGACATTCTTAAGCAGCGAATAGAAACCCGATCCTCCAAAGATCCCTATCTGAGCCTGCGGGGCTGCTGATGTACTCATTATCAACCTCCATGTGTATTGTGAATTCCGAAATATCCTACGCCTAATCATACTCTAATCCGCCTCCACCCAATGTCAGGGGAAGGGTTTCGGAATTTGCCTAAGTATAGTAATCCCTGTATATCCTCATTCATAATTATTCATCACTAACAGTAACTAAGCGCGTTATTTTACGGAGAAAATATGAAAAGGATAGTTATAACCGGTGGGCCGCAGTCCGGTAAATCAACTGCGACACGGGCATTAAAAAGAGAATTTGGAGATAAGATTCTACTAATCCCAGAATCAGCCACAATTCTTATCACCAAGGCTTTTCCAAAGCCAGGGGAAGATATCCCCTATTCCCCTGAATGGCAGGCGGCTTTTACCAATGCAATCCTGCCTCTCCAAAGAGAAAGAGAAAATGCTTGGGAATTGGTTGCCAAAGATCGCGGCATAAAAGTGGTTGTTTGCGATCGAGGGATCATGGACAACGCCGCCTATGCCGATGGCCATATTAAAGACTTTCTTGTAAACAACAACCTCGTCATTGAAGAGCTATATGGACGATACGACTGTGTTATCCACCTGGAATCGGTTGCGGTCTGCAATCCCGATTTATGGGGTAAAGCAGGCAATAATATACGCTATGAGGACCCCGATAGAGCAAGATTCCTCGATCAACGCATCCGCGAAGCCTGGAAGTCTCATCCTACCTGGCACTATATCCCCGGCAATGCCGGTATCAGAGCCGTCGTAAAACAAGTAAAGGTAATTGTCAAATCCTATTTGGATTAAATACCTAATTGCGCTGCACTAGCATTTCATACTCTATCATCCTTATGTTAGCCAGTTGGTCGAGTTCGATTTTGGCGATTTCGATGGCGTCTCCGTAGTGGTCAGCATAGGTTCTTATATCTGAGCGGAGGCGCATCCAATCCCAAGTAGGCTCGTGATGGCCGCTTTGGCCTGCAACTTCTTCATACGCCGCATACCAGATTTCAAAACGCCCGTCATCATGCAGGACGATACTCGCCTGAAGCTCTTTGCTTTCGTGGATTACTTCCTGCAATATCTCAGGGCGTATTGGGGGTTGGTAGGGACGGGTTATGAAATCATCATCGAAGCGCTCGACGCGATATCGTTGAAGTAGAGAATAGGCTTTCATACCGGATTCCGCCCAGCCTTCGGCTAGAATCGGCAACTTAGGCCAAAGCTCAATCCAGCCATCCGGTTCCCATTCTTCCGAACGGACGGGCGTATCCTTTGCCCATTTCCTTAAAAAGATTTCAAATCCTTCCGGTATTATGCGATATTGATATATCGCTTTGAGCTTCCAGTCCGGACTTAAAATGCTGCAGCAGTAAATCCTATCTGCTGGTTCTTTCCAATATGCCATCCTTGGACCACCCTCCTTATCCTTACAAGGCCAAGCAGAGTGTGTGCGTGCCCGAAAGCACGTAGTGCACCATTATTATTTACAATTCGCTAAGCTGTGTGATTTCTCCTCCTAAGATTTTCAAAACTGCTTCATGAGCTGCCGTTTGTTCAGCTTCCTTCTTACTCTTACCGCTTCCTTGCCCAAATACATCATTTTCAACAATCACTTCCACTGTGAATGTTTTATCATGCGGCGAACCAGATTCTAGAATAACCCGATAGGTTGGAGTCTTTCGCCATTGGGCTTGGGAGATTTCTTGTAAGCGAGATTTGAAATCATCCCCGCCAATCTCACCCTGAGCTACTTTCTCAAGGGCAGGTTCGAGTTGTTCAATCACAAATTTGCGCGCTGCCTCAATTCCATTGCTAAGATAGATGGCAGCAATAACAGCTTCGAACACATCGCCGAGAATTGAGGTCCGCTGCCTGCCCCCACTCGCTTCCTCACCAGGTCCAAGCCGTATATATTTGTCCAACCCTAATCGGCGGCTGGCCTCAGCTAATGCGCCTTCCATTACGACTGAAGCTTTCGCCTTTGATAACTCACCCTGGTCCCATGCAGGATAATGCTCAAAAAGGTACTCAGAAATGACCATCCCCAACACAGAGTCACCAAGAAACTCCATCCGTTCGTTAGATGCCTCGATAGTATCATTAGCGAACGAACGGTGAGTGAGCGCTCGTTCTAACAATCCGGCATCACTGATGGGAATTGTTGTCGGCAGTATTAACTTATTTTTCATCGTACGCGTGATAACGATTCTCCGATTCTTTCGACACCTTTTCGAATTGACTCCAAGTTCGAGTAAATACTCTGCCAGGCTATTCGATTATATCACATGTAGGTTACTAGGCTTCAAGGGAGGGATGGTTCCCGGAATCCCAACCCTATTTCCTATCACCTTCTCCGCAATACTAAGCCGTCTCAACTGTAATGTTATCGTTTGTAAACACACAAATCTCGGAGGCGATTTGGATAGCTTCTCTGGCTATTTCGGCGGGGGATTTATCGGTGAATTTCAGTAGAGCTTTAGCGGCAGCTTGGGCATAGGGGCCGCCTGAGCCGATGCCGATTACTCCATCGTCAGGTTCGAGTACATTGCCATCACCAGCGACGACTAGAAGCGCCTCTTTATCGGCTACAATTATCATCGCGTTAAGTTGGCGTAAAATCTTATCGGTGCGCCATTCCTTGGCAAATTCGACGGCGGCTCGGCGCACATTGCCTCCGTTCTGCTCCAGCTTTGTTTCGAACTTATCGGACAATGTCTGAGCATCGGCGGCAGCGCCTGCAAAACCTGCTAAAACTGCTCCGTGATATAGTCGGCGTACTTTCTTAGCCGTATGTTTAATAATCGTGTTGGAATCCCCGAGGGTGACTTGACCATCGGCAGCTAATGCCACCTCATTGCCGCGTTTGACGGCTACTACTGTTGTACTATGAATCATCCTTACCCCTTTACGGCGCTTAGCCGTCCTATAATGCTACCCTTATTCGGCATCCTCTTCGAGTGCTCGCGGGTGCGCTTTATCATAGGCATCTTTAAGTCGATCGAGAGTTAAATGAGCATAAACCTGAGTTGTGCTTATACTCGAGTGTCCTAACAATTCTTGTACACTTCTTATATCCGCCCCGCCATTAAGCAGATGAGTTGCAAATGAATGCCGAAGCGTGTGGGGTGTTATGTGGATAGTGTCTCCAAGCTGAAGTCCGTAGGTGGAGACCATTCGATGGACACTTCTAACCGTCAGCCTGCCTCCATTTGAATTAAGGAACAGGGCGGAAATTCGATTTTTATCATTAGCAAGCTCTGAACGTGCGCCGCCTAGATAATTTGAAAGCGCCTCATAAGCGGCTTTACCGAAGACAACCAATCGTTCTTTACCGCCTTTTCCCCGTACTCGAATAGTTTTAGTCTCAAAAGTGATATCCCCAAGGTCAATTGAGACCACTTCGCCAACTCTAAGCCCAGTTGCATAAAGCAATTCCAATAATGCTCTATCACGCTTTTGAAGTGGAGTATCGGAGGCGGGGATTTCCATTAAAGCTTCTGCTTCTCTTTTTTCAAGGGCTTTTGGCAGGAGATTTCGCTTGCTTGGACCAACAATATCTACGCAAGGGTTTGATTTAAGAATCCCTAGCGCTTGGAGATGACCGAAAAATGATTTAAGAGCTGCCAGCTTTCTGGCTCGAGTGGTAGGAGCGTTTACGACGAACTGTTTACAGAACTGCCTAACTAACTTATCATTAACCTCTTGAGGTGTACATGCGCCATTGACCTGGGCATAATCAACAAATTGCGCTAGGTCTGTCGCGTATGCTTTTACAGTGTTGTCGGCGCGAACCGTTTGCAAGTGGTTCAGAAACCGCTCGATCGCAATATCCAACTCGGTAAGATCATTCATTACATATCAATTCATAGCAGGGTTTGGCTTTTCCTGTCAAGCCTGCTCACAATAAAGAAATTCGGGTACAGTTCAATTTGTTAATATTTGCTTTGGGGGAAAGATGTTGAAACCGGTTAAGTTGGCGATTATTCCATTAGCAGGGCGGGGAACGAGACTTTATCCTGCTTCGAGTGTGGTGCCAAAGGGTCTTGTGCCTCTCGTTGATACCGATGGGATCGCCAAAGCCGCTATTCAAATCATGGTTGAGGAATGCATTAATTCCGGCATCGAACAAGTGGCGTTGGTTGTAAGCCCGGGAACGGATAAGGTCTATCGCAACTATTTCACCCCCATCTCTGAAAGTGAACTCGTCGCCTATAACGGCAAGAAAATCGCCCTCGAACAGTCGGAGCGTCTGTCCCAACTCTCAAAACAAATCGTATATTTCACCCAAGAAGAACCGCACGGTTTTGGGCATGCGGTTCACTGCGCGAAATCGTTCGTTTCGAGCGAACCGTTCGTCGTGATGCTCGGCGATCACGTGTATATTTCGGATACAAACACTCCCTGCCTGAAGCAAGCTTTGGATGTTGCGGTTGAATATGGACAGAGTGTTTTTGGGGTGCATCCCATCCCTGAAGCTATCATTAATCGTTTCGGCATCGTAGGGGGGCAGCCAATCTGTGCTCGCACTTATCAAGTTGAAGAAATAATCGAAAAGCCAACTATCGAACAAGCCAGGGCTAGGCTTCGAATTGAAAATATCCCCAAAGGCCAATATATGGCTCATTTCGGCATTTATGTATTCAGCCCAACAATGATGAATGTTCTAGATAAGGCGGTAAAGTCTCATAAGTCCGGTGAAGTTCAACTTACAGATGGGCAAATCACCCTTTATCACCAAGAACCCTGCCTAGCCTACCATCCCTGCGGCACATCCCACGATTTCGGCGTCCCCGAAGGCCTATTAGAGACCCAACACAAACTAGGCCTAAAATCACCCTTTGCCCACCTTTTGTGACAGGGGGAATATTTAAAAATAGTTCGCGCACAGAAACTGTATTGACCTGAATTTTCGGTTTTGTGAAAAGAAAATTTAAATAGTGTGATTCTTAAGAAGGAATAATTACGTTGCGTGTCGTACTTACTCATTGACTAGTAAAACCCACTGCCATTATTGTTGATTAGCTTGTAACCAAGAAGATAATTAGTAGTTCAGGAATCGATTATATAAAATGAAAGGTGTGCAATATGAAACAGATTTTCTTACTTCTCTCGCTCTCTTTATGTTTGGCTTGCTTTGCAGCGAGCAAACCAAAGGACAAGGCAATCGATTGCATACTCGACGGGTAGGCCAATGGATAGACGGCAAGATGGTTCTTCGGTGAGCGTCATCAGCGTTCTTAGTAGCTGAAGAGAGCTTTCGAAAGCTGTCTGGACACAAGGATTTATGGATGCTGCAAGCTACGTTAGGCACTCTTTGTGTGGAAAGAGATACCTATGTACAGGCGATGTAAAATAATCTTACGAACTACCAACTTTCCGCTAAAAATGGGACACGGTCCAAAACCAATCACCACACTGATAGGTGATGACAACAAATTAATTTACGTTGAGGTGAGATGTGAAAGGTTTATCCGTAGTTATATTGCTCTCAATCTGTGTGTTTGTCTCTTTCGGACAGACGACAACAAAAACTCGCAAGTCAATCATTAACCAAGCGAAGGCTGCGACCGTTTGGGTGATCACCGATAAAGCTTTAGGTTCAGGGTTTGTAGTGTCATCGGACGGCTATATTGTAACGAATAAGCACGTTGTTGATGACGCGGCTGAGATTAACGTCTTCATCAATAATCGCGATCGATATTCTGCAAAAATCATCGAGAAGGCAAAAGACGCTGATGTAGCCATCCTCAAAATTGAGACCACAAAACCTCTGGCGACGTTAGAATTGGCGGACTCAAGTGAAGTCGAAACGGGTGAGGAGGTTTTTGCTGTAGGATACCCCTTGCCAACAGAGCAGATGAGTAATGGTATCGCGCCTGATTATACGCTTACTTTTGGTCATATAAGCGGATTAAGACAACCCTTGGCAGGGAGTATGTTAGGAGCACGAGAACTCCTTCAACACGATACTGCAATTACTTGGGGGAACAGCGGAGGACCATTAGTTCTGATCTCTACAGGTAAAGCGGTAGGAGTGAATACTTGGGGAGTTATTTATAAAAGACAGGCAATTAATGGTCTAAAATACTCAGTTCCATCAAACACTGTGCTTGCCTTGTTAACTAATCTAAACATTCCTCTTCATCTCAATGAGCAAATTGAAGATAAAGCAAATGCTGGTTCTTCACGGCTTTCGGACTTATTATTGATCTCTGAATCACACGATATTTCGTCTGCTTGGTTACAAGATATATATTGCGATGTGGTTGTGAACCAAAACATGGCTAATAGCTACTTTGTGTTCAAAGCTGCAACTGGACGTGTCCCCACGCTATTAAGCTCACCGGTAGACTTTGCGAACGAAATATGGTTAACCTCTATTGATGGAAGTTTGCTCCAGATAAAACAATTGATAGACTATGAGCCTTCAGAAGTTGTTCTGACCGATGCATCTCGCCCATTTTTCTACCCACCTGTCTCAAAGGATGAAACACTGTATGCTTGGTCGGGCAGCTTGGGATTTTGGGGAGGAATTGTTCCACGGACAGATTTCTTTGGCTGGGGAGAAAGTCGTCTGAAGGCAACAATCTCCGGAACAAGCACTTTCTATGCCTACGATATTCGTTCAAAGGCAGTTAAATGGTCAAAGGAATCAATCTTTATCTCCTCTGCACTACCACATGGTAAAGGAATTATTTTTGGAGGTCTTAGTGGTTACGGAGCCTTATCTAGTGATAACGGTGAAGTCTTGTGGTCACAAGGATCAGTTGGTAAGGGTGAAGAACATCCACGTTGGTACACGGTAGGAGGTGTCAGCCAATCAAACTTAATAATTCTCGAAATACCGCTTCGTGTTAGCAACAAAATGGAAGATATTGAAGAAGGTGACCCCGTTGCAGTTTTCGGGAATGGGATAGCCAAAGTTTTGCTGGCCGATGTATCTTCAGGAAAAGTTGAAAGTTCGATTGACCTTGGCAGTATAAAAGACTTCCGTCGTGCTCTAAATTCCGGAGTTGCCATAGATTATGCCGCTGGTCAAGCAGTTTGTGTAGTCGGCGCATACCTTTATGGCGTAGACCTGAATACTAGAAAGGTCCTTTGGACAAATACGGCCGCAAGAGCTAAACAACTCGAGGATAATCGTGGGAGAGGTGCTCCTGTCTACTCTTCTGAATTAATCATACATAAGGGAGTGTGCTATGTAGGCAATTCCGATAACAATCTCTACGCGATAGATATGAAGACGGGAAAACAAGCGTGGCAATATACCACTCGTAATTCTGTAAATGCGCCAACTATTTCAGAGGATAAAATATTAATGACTTCGGAGGACGGCACTCTTTATGCGTTGGATATAGC
>JBAXQP010000109.1 GCA_037131655.1 bacterium
CCAGCAAAATTTACATACATTCAATTATAGAGCAAATTGACTGCAATAAATTACTAAGGACACCGCGCTCAACAGGGAGTTAAAGATATGCACCGGCAGAAGATAGATAAACTCGACCAATTATTCCCCTGGTATTGTGGACAGGCGCCAGAGTCTTGCGATTGGTAAAAAATTAAGCAGCAACGTCTTCTTCGAGGATAGCGCTCATTACAATATGGGCATTAGCTTCTTCTAAGCTGGTATGGCCATCAAGCACTTTAGAAATAGCATCTTGCGCAATCGGCACCATCCCGCCGGCGATCGCTGAACTTCGTATAGCGCTCATTTGCGATCGCTTAATGACGTGACGCTGTATCTCTTCGTCTACGCTCAAAACTTCCAAGATAGTAAGGCGCCCTAAATATCCTGTTTTGTTGCAATTATTGCAGCCTACCGGCCTGAATATCTTCGTGTTTTCAGGCAGACCAAAATGTCGGCATTCTTCATCTGTGGGCAAATCTTCTTGCTTGCAATCAGGGCATAGCCTTCTGACTAATCGCTGCGCCACTGCTCCCACTAACGCTGAGTTGATAAGAAATGGTTCGATCCCGATGTCAATCAAACGCGGAATAGCGCTAGCCGCATCGTTGGTATGAAGAGTAGAAAGGACGAGGTGACCGGTCATAGCGGCGCGGCAAGCGATCTCGGCCGTTTCCTGATCTCGAATTTCACCAACGAGAATTATATCAGGGTCTTGGCGCAAAGCCGAACGTAATTGAGCCGCAAAAGTGAAACCGATACGCTCGTGAACCTGGGATTGTCCAATTCCTTCAATCTCATACTCGACAGGATCTTCACAAGTTAAAATATTTCGAGTATCCGATCGAAGCCGTATTAATGAAGCATAAAGAGTGGTTGTTTTACCTGAACCTGTTGGGCCGGTCAATAACACTAAACCATGTGGTCGATTTATAAGACTCTCATAGCGCTTAAAGTTATGTTCCGAGAAACCTAATTGGTTCAGGTCAAGAATGCCTTTACTTCTGTCCAGAACTCGAAGTACTACACGCTCCCCGTGACGAGTGGGCAACGTTGATATACGCATATCAACATGCCCCTGATTCACCTTAAGCCCCATACGCCCGTCTTGCGGCAATCTGCGCTCGGAAATATCCAATTCCGCCATGATCTTGATACGAGAAATACAGGCAGCCTGCATACTCTTTGGGATTGTTTTCACTCTTCTAAGAGAACCATCGACCCGATAACGGACTTCAAAAGAATTAGGGCCAGGCTCAAGATGAATATCACTGGCGCGGGTTTTAATGGCATCGGTTAAAATCAAGTTGACTAAACTGATTACAGGAGGTTCCTCACTGGCACGTTTGACATCTTCAATACTAATTCTATCTCCAATGGCTTCAGTCTCAAGCAAGTCATCCTGTTCGGTATCTTCTATTACCCCATAATAAAAAGCCAAAGCGCGATCGAGTCTATCTAAAGGCGTAAATCGAGGCACGACGTTCAACTTTGTCTGAACTTGTATCCAATCAATGGTTGAAAAATCGATTGGGTTAGCCATCGCGAGATTAAGTATGCCGTTCTCTAAAGAAACAGGCAACACCTTGCTAGATTGGGCAACACTCGCCGAAATCAGATCAATAACTTCTCGAGGAACAGTTGCTGCTAAAGGCTCGTAGGGAACATCATACTGGGTAGCTTGAACTTCGTTGAGTTCTTCTTTGGATACCCAGCCATTTTCGACTAGTACATCACCTAACCGTTGCATAGTTTCTTTTTGCTTCTCGAGTGCTTCTCGAAGCTGTTCAGGCGTAATCATACCTTGATCAAGAAGAATTTTACCCATTGGCCTGGAGTGATACATGCTGCCTTTTCTCCTAAAGTAATACTTTAGCCTGACTTACAAGTTTGCTTATTGCCTTTATTATCGGCAGACCTACTCACAGCGCTTATGGCCTTACTCCCTTACTACTAAATAATTTACTTGCCCAGCAGTATTCGCAGACGTTATAATGAGGAGGTATGAAATCTGTCCCAAGGAGCTTATGGGTGGGTGACTGGCTAAACACGGCAAAAGAAGTTATGGATATTGAAGCAAACGCTATTCGAGCGTGCGCTGAACGGCTGGGAGATGATTTCGAGAAAGCAGTCGAAGCCGTCCTTCACTGCAGCGGGCGTATTGTGACGTGCGGCATTGGCAAGTCAGGAAATATCGCTCGAAAAATATCAGGGACATTGAGCAGCACCGGCACCCCTTCCCTCTTTCTGCATCCGGCTGAAGCGCTCCATGGTGAACTCGGAGCGGTCACTGAAAATGACATTGTTCTCTTATTCACCAATAGCGGCGAGACGGACGAGTTAATTGCAATTCTTCCTGCCCTTCGCAGAATTGGCGCTAAGTTTATCGGTGTGACCGCTAATCGTGATTCTTCGATCGGACAGGCATGTGACATTGTTTTGGATTCGGCTGTGGAAAGAGAAGCCTGCCCGATGAATCTGGCTCCCACATCAAGCGCTGCCGTACAACTTGCGCTTGGCGATGCTTTAGCAATTTCAGTCATGGTTGCCCGCAACTTCACCCCATCGGATTATGCGCAGTTCCATCCTTCCGGCACTCTTGGCCGACGTTTACTTCTACATGTTTATGATATTATGCGAAAAGACGATATGCTGGCCGTTGTAAGTGAAGATGCTCCACTTCATGATGTTCTTTTCGCCATTACAAAAGCTGAAGCAGGCGCGGCTTGTGTTGTGAATTCAAAAGGAGCCATGGTCGGTCTAATAACTGACGGCGATATAAGGCGAACTCTGTTACGCGATGAAAAGGCGCTTCAGCGTTCCGCCAATGTAGCTATGAATTGCCCCAAGTTTGTTCTACACGGCAACCCCCTCGCAGTCGATGCCCTTACTCAGATGCAATCATCCCAATCTAAAATCGGGGAGTTACCTGTCTTAGACGATGAGGATCGCCCCATTGGCATAGTCATGCTAAAAGACCTTCTAAGAGCGGGGATTTTGCGTTAGTTTAGCTCTCATATTGCGCAGAACATATTCCAGAGCAGGTGGCTTCGCCCCTTGTCCACCAATAATAAAAGCATCGGCAGCGTTGCTGCCGATGCTTTTAAAGAATTTCGTACTACACACTGAATTTCTTCAAAATCAATGTTACATTGTGGCCGCCAAAACCGAATGAGTTGGAGAGCGCTACATTTACCACTCCTGGGCGAGCTTTGTTAGGCACATAGTCCAAGTCACAATCAGGGTCTGGGAACTCGTAGTTGATCGTTGGCGGTAGGATGCTGTCTCGCATCGCCAAAATGCATGCAATCGCCTCTACGGCGCCACCAGCGCCCAACAAATGGCCTGTCATCGACTTGGTCGAGCTTATGGCTAACTTATTCGCATGGTCGCCAAATACAGCCTTTATAGCAAACGTCTCTAATCGGTCGTTATAGGGCGTTGAAGTACCGTGAGCATTAATATAGTCAACTGATTCGGGTGGAAGACAAGCATTCTTTAACGCTATTTTCATCGCGCGAATGGCGCCGTCGCCTTCGGGATGAGGTTGGGTGAAATGAAAAGCATCCCCGGTCATTCCATAACCAACGATTTCAGCCAAAATATTTGCGCCGCGTGCTTGAGCTGTCTCTATGTCCTCAAGAATAACCGTTCCAACGCCTTCACCCATAATGAAGCCATCACGCTTGGCATCAAAAGGTCGGCTGGAATGCTCGGGGTCATCATTATGCGAGGTGCTCATTGCCCTTGCGGCAACAAATCCTGCAATTCCAATACGAGTAATAGCCGCTTCTGAACCACCGCAGATCATCGCGTCAGCATCGCCTCGCCGAATGATCTGATAGGCATCACCTATCGCATTTGCACCCGTTGCGCAGGCAGTGATAACGGCGGAATTAGGGCCTTTTGCGCCCGTAATGATGGACACAAACCCACTAGCCATGTCGGCAATCATCATGGGAACCATAAATGGACTTACTCGGCTAGGACCTTTCTCAAAGAGAATTCGAAGTTGCTCTTCTATGACGCTCAACCCACCGATGCCAGAACCGATTAAAACACCGGTTCGCTCAGCGTTTGCTTCAGTAATCTGCAAACCCGAGTTCTCCAGCGCCATTCGTGAGCCGGCAACCGCCATTTGGATGAAACGGTCCGCTCGACGAGCATCCTTACGATCCATATATAGAGCAGGCTCAAAATCGGGCACTTCCCCCGCGATTTTGCATCCGTAATCAGTTGGATCGATTAAAGTAATCCGGCGAATACCGCATTTACCTGCGAGCATCGCTTCCCAAGATTGTTCAGCGCCAATCCCTAGCGGCGTTATCATACCAACGCCAGTAACAACAACCCGGCGGGCGGGCATCCCTGCCTGCATATACACACCTCGTTACAAACAAGTTAAACACAGCCACTGCTCAGCCGGCATGAGCTGAAGGCGGTAGCTGACAATCGGTTGAATTAGACTCCGGCTTTGTCGCCGTGTGCTTCAATGTACGAAACGACCTGGCCAACTGTCTGGATCTTTTCGACGTCATCGTCGGGTATATCCACTCCAAACTCCTCTTCAATCGCCATTACTAATTCGACGATATCGAGTGAGTCAGCCCCAAGGTCTTCGACAAATGACGCGTTATCGGTTATTTCTTCAGGATTAACATCAAGCTCCTCCTGAATGATCTTTTTTACGCGTTCGAGAATGATTGCATCCATGACCTTCCTCCTTGTGATTGAATGATGCGTCTCTATTATACTGGCTAGAGCCAATCCAAACTGCTTGATTTAAAAATTTAGCGATGAATTAGAAACTCAAGCCACCATCGACTGAGATTACCTGACCTGAGATGAAACTGGATTCATCAGAACATAAAAATAGTACCGCACCAGCGATGTCTTCCGGTGTGCCTAACCTGCCAACGGATGTATTTTGCACAATTTTTTTGCGCATTTCTTCGTTTAGCTCGGCAGTCATGTCGGTTTCGATAAAACCTGGAGCGATTGCATTGCAAGTTATGTTGCGGCTTCCTAGCTCACGGGCTATCGATTTGGTTAGCCCAATTAAACCCGCTTTTGAAGCTGAATAATTCACTTGACCGGCGTTTCCACTAAGACCAACGATGGAAGTGACGTTAACAATGCGGCCATATCGCTGCTTCATCATGACCTTAGCAGCAGCACGCGCGCAGATAAATGCGCCCTTGAGATTAGTATCAAGAACAGAATCCCAATCTTCATCTTTCATTCTAACGAGCAATGAATCGCGGTTTATACCGGCGTTATTCACCAAAATATCCACTCTCGACCATTCTTTCATTACATCGGAGAGTAAATTATCAACCGCTTCGGAATCAGCCACATCAATACCCGCTGCAATCGCTTTTCGCCCCTGCTCTCGCACTTCTTGAGCCACACTGTCGGCATTCTTTTGAGTACGGCTAATGCAAACGACATCTGCGCCCTCTTGTGCGAGTTTGATGGCAACGGCGCGACCGATTCCACGGCCGGCGCCGGTTACTAAAGCTACCTTGCCTTCCAGCTTCATCCTATTATCTCCTCTGCGACGCGCTGCAAGCTCTCAGCGTCATTTACTGCAAACCCCTTCGCCTCTGGCGCAATTCGTTTCAAAAGCCCCGTCAAAACGTCCCCTACCCCGCATTCGATAAAGGTATCAACCCCCATCTCTCTTAACTTAAGCACCGATTCGCGCCATCGTACAGGGCATGAGATTTGCTTGGCAAGTAAACTATACCACTCACTTGGATCAGTCACTGCTTGTGCGGTTACATTGGAAATCACCGGCCAGTCAGGCGATTTGAACGCTTCCGCTTCCTTAAGCGCCTCTTCCATCCCGATTGAGGCGTTTGTCATTAAGGGCGAATGAAAACCCCCGCTCACATTCAACATAATAGCGCGTTTTGCGCCCATCTCTTGAACATACTTTACTGCGGCTTCGACAGCAGCCTTTTCACCTGAAATCACGATTTGGCCGGGACTATTATCGTTTGCAGGAACAACCACACCAACTGAAGCTGCCTTTTCGCAAGCGGCTTTTACTTTGTCTAAATCGGCTCCCAGAATTGCCGCCATCGCGCCTGGATTATGCTCCGCCACAAAGGACATCAGCTCGCCGCGGCGATGAACTAATCGTGCCCCTTGTTCAACTGAAAACACACCGGCGCAAGCCAAAGCCGAATACTCCCCAATGCTATGGCCAGCGCAGGCGATCGGTTTAAAATCAGGCTTTAATGCTGCCAGAGCATACCACGTCGCAATTGAAACACTGAAGAGAGCAAGTTGAGTGTTCTCCGTTTTTCGAAGGGTCTCTTCATTCGAATCGAAGCATAAGTGAGAAGGGTTCACTCCAGTGGCGTGATGTATCTCATCGAATATCTCGACTGCAGTGGAACTAAACTCATATATCGCGCGGCCCATACCGGGCTTTTGCGATCCCTGTCCGGGAAATAAAATAGCAAGTGTACCCATCGGGGATTATTATACCCAGAGAAGCCCCTCCACAATAAGCAACAAGGCCGGCATAAAGAACTTTATACCGGCCAATTATTCGATCGTTAGAAGTAGCTTAGCTGCCATTACCGCCAAAGTTGGTGATGACTAGAAGAAAGTCTAAGTCATCAGTTTTTCCATCACCGTTACCGTCGCCAACGGCGCCATTAATGAGTGAACCGAAGTTATTGATGACTCTAAGGAAGTCCAGGTCATCAATCTTGTTATCATTATTGTTGTCACCACACAGCAGGTTGAACGTACCTGTAGTGCCAACCTGTGATGAGCTTAAACTCTTAATATGCTTGACCTGGACTTGGGCGCCGGATGCCGGTATATCAACAGTAAAGGTGCCCGTTAAAGTACCCCCGACTAGGGTTGCTGATTGAAGGGTCCTAGTCACAAAAGCTACGGTTGGAAAAGTAGTCCCCACTCTTACTTGCACTTCCACATTCGATGTACCGCCATTCCAACTCACCAGGTTGACAGTGCCGGTGAATGAAACGCTAGATGGAACAAGAGCGATAGAACGAACCACTCCCAAGGCCGATCCCCCTATATTATAGAGAAACGTAGGTGAGCCGAAAATCTCTTTTCTATACACATCAACACCACCGCTATCGGCAGTGATAAAGAATTTGCCGGCGCCATACTGAAGATCATTTCTGCTAGCAGGGGCAGTAAACCACATGTAATCGTATTGAATTAAATCACCATTTGGAGCAAATTTAGCGATACAAGGCGTACTTTGTGATCCACCCCAGCTAACATACAGATACCCATCCTCGTCAAAGCAGAACCCTTTCCAATCTTTTGAGCCCGCAATCAACTTATCTGAGTATCTAGGATCATTACTGTAGATGAACTTCAAAGGAATATCATTCGTGCTGAAGTTCTTAGGTAACCTGTAAATCACGCCTGGTATATTATATCCAAGGCTCCAATAAATGTATTCTCCAAAAACCCTTGCAAACATATAAGGGTTGCAAGCGCCAGTATAACCGCTAACATTATTTGCATCAAGTTGATTAATATCCCAACCGGTTGAGGCTTGAACCGTTGCGCTGGTCGTTCCATCGCTTGTAAGCCGTTGGATACCGCCTATCCATACTCCGTTAATTGGCTTCCATCGTCCAAGTATAAAGGCTTTATAGGGCGCTACATAATCATGAGCAGTACACCATAAAACGTTGCATGTATCGTTTCCTTCAGGTGCATCTAAATTCGGAAGGTTCATCGTAATACTTCCAAGCGTCCCACCATTCCATGGCAAACCTGCAACCCTATAGAATTGTAAATTTTCATAATCATTCCCTCCAGTAACACCAATCGTATATGCCGGATTACCAAAAGGGATTGAAATGCCGTGGTTCATTGAAGATTTAACAGAATTCACAAAGGCTCCTGCGCTGGTCCATTCCGTAATAGTATCAACACCATCTCCACCATGAACATCCGGACCTGTAAGGGTGAACAATCTGACATCTGCTGCATCTGCTAAACCGTTCTGTGCAAATCCAAACGTAGCCAAGAGGATAACCATACATATAACCAAACTCAAGTTTTTAATCATTTTTTTTAACACCTTCAATCAGATTTCACACCTAACCATGAATCTTGGCTAATATAACAGGACGCAAATAATCCCCCTACAGCTTTCAATTCATTCACTTATTACATTATAACAAACAAATTATTAAAAACCTAATTTTTCATCCCCGCTCCCTCTGTACTTAGGTTCAAACTGAAGTCACTTAATTTTAAAACAGTATTTATACGTGAGTCATTTGAACTTCTTCTCATGTGGCGTTGCTAATAAAATAAGCCGGTCAGGTTTCCCTGACCGGCTTATTGGTTATTGAGAGTAAGATGGCTTAGGTACCAGAGGTTCCGAATTTACCGATGACATTAAGGAAGTCTAAGTCATCCGTTT
>JBAXQP010000110.1 GCA_037131655.1 bacterium
CATCAATTCACTTTTGATTTAACTGAAGTCGCAAGGGCTGATGGATTGGTCTACGTGCAGTTCAGCAGCCCACTGCCTAATTCATCTCTTGGCCCAGAAATGCATCGTTTGAGCTTAGAGGTTGATGGCCGAACGGTTGTTTCCTTTTTGCCGGGCGCTCCGATTGAAGAACCATTTCTTTATTTAAACGTCGGCAGCCGAGTGCGAGAATCGGTGAGGTCGGCAGAGGGGAATGGACATTGGATTTATTCGTTCAAAGTCCCTGCAGGGCATAATGTGCGGCTAGTGACCGAAGTGTCTGGGGTGTACCTGGTTGAAGCGGCGCACCAACCACTTTTCCCTGGGCGTTCACTCCAACCGGTACCAGGCCCGTTTGCTAAAGGGCTTCCCCCATTGAACTTACACGGCGATGAGGCGCTTACTACTGTCAAAGCTACTTCCTCTAAGTCACCGGCTCAAATTTTGCCTTTATACACAACCCTTTCTGCGGATGGGGCGCCTGCCTTTTATTCAACGGTAGGGCGTGGAGGTGTTGTGTTTTTGGGAGTGTCCCCAAGATATTTTCTTGGGACCGAAGAGGGGGATAAGCTCTTCAGAGCGATTTCAGCTTTTACTTATCAACGCACGAATAATCGCTTCCGAGAGCGAGCGAGGTTTCTGCTTAGGCGCGGGCGATATTTGATTGGTTATGGCAATTACCGACTTACAGGGATTGCCGGCACATACGTGAATTTGTTTGATTCGAACTTATCCTTGGAACAGACGCCGAAACTTGCTCCAAATCAAGCTGGATTGTGGTTTGACGTCGGCTCGCAGATAGAGACTAATGTCCCGACGTTGCTTTTCACAAACGCTAAAATTATTATGCAAAATGAAGAATCGTCACAGCTTGCTTATATGGTGACGGGGCCGGCAGGGGCGCGAGGGGCGATGCGTCTTTGGGTTGGTCGTCGAGAAATTAATGCCGATGCCATCGCACCGGATGGAACCGTGGTTCCCATTCAAACAACTCGTGAGAAAAGAAGCCTTTTAATCAACTGGCCCATGACCCCATCCGGCGTGGTTATTCGGGTCAATTGGTAGGAAAAAGGAAACAAGCAGGTCGCCTCAAGGTAAGACCTGCTTGTATTTTAGGTGCTATGTCTTGGCTTAGATTGTCCCCTTTTACAGGGGAAGTACCGGTACATAATCAAGGCTTCGCTCATTGAACCGGTCATTCTTCTGTTTCCAAGACACATCTACCAGTTCGACAATATCCAGCTGACGTCTACGCTTCGCCGCCGCTGTGATTGAACTGAGGTTCAAAGGGTATAAGCCCTAAACGCGTTGCCATACGGAACGCTTGAACCCGATTGTTCACTTGCAACTTGTCGTAGATATTTGCTAAATGGAAATCAACCGTTCTTTTGCTGACAAACAAGGCAACCGCAACCTCGCGGCTGGATAGACCTTGAGCTATCAAGCTCAGTACTTCGATTTCCCGTTTCGTTAGCCGGGCGCGTCGCTCTGGCGACCCGCTTCGATTAGTGGTTGGCATAGCCATGAACTACCCCTCGCTCTTCTGTTTATAGTACCGCCCGAAGAGTGTTGTTCCATAAGTCCCTGCAACTTTTAACACAGTAAAGTTAACGGATAACCAGTTTTCTTACTATTGATAACCTTACTATGCTTTCAATGGCCGGGAGTTATTCCTATCAGTCCATCAAATCACAGTACAATCCGATCTCATTTACGAAGTGTACATGGGGCTATGCATCTATCAACTTGGATGTAAATACTTTCATTTAGAGAGCCAAATAAATCTTCAACTCCTCCAAGTATATATACTGGGCTATCAAGAACTTTGTTCCACTAATTTACATTGTTTAAAGAACTATTCTTGAAAGGAGTTTCTCTCGGCAGCCGACTATTGCTAGTCTTTATCTAATCGCCAAATCGGTGTTTTATTAGCGACCACATCATTATGACAGCATCCGATAGGCCAATTTTCTTTCCGCCCTGTTTTGAACGAGCTTCATAACTGATAGGGACTTCCATAATATGCATTCCGCGTTTGCGGAACCTGGCAGTGACTTCCATGCAGAACTCGAAACGCCGGCATGTTAATGGCATTTCACGGATCAAGTCGCCTCGGAAAGCTTTATAACAAGTGCAAACATCCGATATTCTCTGCCAGTACAATACTGCCGCAACATTCGCAAGCAGACGGTTGGCTAGCCAGTGAGGCCAGCGCATCCCTTTTGGCATACGCCTTTGGAGAAATCTGGAGCCATAAACAACGTCGGCTTTACCATCGAGGATGGGAAATACCACAAGTGGTATTTCTTCCGGATAGTACTCCAGATCGGCGTCTTGAATAATCACCGCTTCGCCAGACGTATGAGGTAAAGCTGTCCGTATGGCTACTCCTTTGCCCTGATTTATATCATGACGTAGCGCCACAATCCCTTCGATTGCTAGTATGACCTCCCATGTTTTATCGTTCGAGCCGTCATCAACTACCACTATCTCCAACACTGCGTTGCTGACGGCTTTAAGCCGTTCAATAACCGATGAGATCGTCTTTTCTTCGTTGAAAACGGGAACGATGACAGAAATTAGCCCTTTCTTTGTTAGCCGATTGGTCTCATTCGGCTCGTAGGCGTGGCGTGGATTGGTCATTCTTTCCTCATGAGCTTTACTCAACACATTATACGCATTCGAATATAGAAAATTGTGTATGAGCGTATTTAATAATTTACGACCGATGCGCCTTTTACGGCTTTGCAGACGGTTATTTTAGGCGAATAATCCGTTCTCTGACTATAAGTCCTTTCACAAATCTGAGCAAAATCATTCACACGAGCAGTTTCGACGAGAGCAACGCAGGCACCTCCGAAACCAGCTCCCGTCATTCGAACACCAACACATCCGGGAGTAAAGTCAGCCGAGTCGACCATCAAATCAAGTTCATCTGAACTCACTTCATAATCGAAACGCAATGATTCGTGAGATGCCGCCATCAGGGCATGAACCGCTTGGCGATTGTCGATGCATAACGATGTCAACATGCGCTTCACACGTTCATTTTCATGAACCACATGCCGAGCGCGGCGTTTGGAAATATCGGTCATAATTCCGTAAACTTGATCGAGCATCTCTGAGGTGACATCACGGAGACTGGTGATATTGGGGAACAGTTGTTGGATTTCTTTAATGGCCTGTTCGCATTCAGAGCGTCTTTCATTGTACTTAGAGCTGGCCAGCTTACGCGATTTCCCTGTGTCGAGCACTAATATTGTGAGGTCGGGTGGGATTGGGATGATCTGGGTGCTCAGATCGCGTGTGTCGATAAAGAGGGCAGCATCTTCTTGGCCTAACATCGAGGTCATTTGATCCATAATGCCAGAGCGAAGTCCCATGAACTCGTTCTCGCATTTCTGACCGAGTAGAGCAAGTTGAGTCGGAGGTATTTCTAAGCCTCCAAGTGTATTCCACATAACTCCAGGCGCCATTTCGATTGCTGCCGAGGAGCTTAATCCGGCGCCGATTGGCAAGTTGCTAGTAATGACTATATCGACTCCAGGAAGGCTTTGGCTTGTATGCTCACTAATCGCCCATGCCATCCCCGCGATCGGCCTTAGCCACGCTTCGACTTTCTGCGCGTCTTCGCCAAATTTAAATGAAGCCTCCTGTTCCAGAGTTTCGGAATAGATGCGACAGCTATCACTCTTATTAGTCGCAGCCGCAAGCCGTATCTCTTTATCGATAGCCACAGGAAGTACAAAACCTTCGTTATAATCCGTGTGTTCGCCAATCAGGTTGACTCTCCCCGGCGCACGGGTGACTATCTCCGGTTTCTTTCCGAAATGTTGTTCAAATAACTGCTCAACGTTCATCCCAAACCTCCGCAAGCTATAATACCCGCCAATTGGGCAAGGAGGAAAAGCAAGAAATCAAACATTCGAAGAGCTGTTCTTTAGAAGTATGTTTGGAGTGTTACTGGATTCGGCCTTCAATATGTCCCGCAGGGAGACGTCTAATCTTTCGTAGGGGCGACTTTATGTGGACACCCGTTCGTATCAGAGAAAGTGAAACAATCCGGAGACCTCCTATAGTCCCCCTTGGAAAGGGGAACGGTCTGAACCCGTCACCCATCACCTTCTCCGAAGCACTACTCAGGCTTTAGTAGGGGGAAGAAGAGGACGTCTCGGATTGATTCGGCGCCTAGGAAGATCATGGCGAGTCGGTCCATTCCGATGCCTAAGCCGCCGGTTGGGGGCATGCCGTATTCCAGGGCGCGGATGAAGTCTTCGTCCATGGGGTGCGCTTCTTCGTCACCGGCTGTGCGCATCTGCACCTGTGCGGCGAAGCGCTCGCGTTGGTCGATGGGATCGTTGAGTTCGGAGAACGCATTCCCGACCTCTTGGGAGAAAACGTAGGCTTCGAACCTTCTTGTAAGCGCGGGGTTATCCGGGCGCTTTTTAGCAAGAGGCGAGGTTTCGGTGGGGAAGTCGGTGATGAAAGTCGGCTCGATTAAGTTAGGTTGTACGAAACGCTCGAGAACCTTTTCGATAATGCCGCCAACCGTATGCTCCTCATCCATCGGCAATCCAACACGCGTACCGGCCGCTTTGGCGCTTGCGAGTGTGTCGAATTCATTCGGTTCTATTCCGGCATACTGCTTGATGCCATCCAGCAAGCTTAGTCGATGCCAGGGCTTGGCAAGGTCGATTTCTTTTCCATCCCGTTGAATTACCGTAGTGCTCAAGACTTCAATAGCCGCCGTTCGGAAGAGGTCTTCGACCAATTCCATAATCCCATCAAGGTCGGCGTACGCTTCGTAAAGTTCAAGCAAGGTGAATTCAGGGTTGTGGCGGGTTGAAATGCCTTCGTTGCGGAACACACGGCCAATTTCATAAACTTTTTCAAGCCCACCGACGATCAATCGCTTAAGGGGCAGTTCAAGTGAAATTCTTAACTTGAGGTCCATTTCAAGCGCGTTGTGGTGAGTTTTGAACGGACGCGCTGCGGCTCCACCGGCAATGGCTTGAAGAACGGGGGTTTCGACCTCGATATATTTGCGTGAATCAAGAAAGCGCCTGACGGCCGAGATGAGGCGTGAGCGATTAACTAAGACGTCTCTGGAGGTGGGATTGACATTCAAATCGGCATATCGCAGACGATAGCGAAGCTCGACATCGCTTAGCCCTTGATGAACGACACCCTCAGCATCCATTTTGCCTGCGGGCAACGGAAGTAGGGCAATCGATAATAGTATTGCCGTTTGAACGTGAAGACTAATTTCCCCTGTCCTCGTTCGGAACATAAAGCCGGAAACGCCGAGAAAGTCGCCGAGATCCCAGAAGTGCTTTGCTTGCTCGAAGCCATCATCGCCGAGGTCGTCCTTGCGGACGTATATTTGCAACCTTCCGCTCTGATCTTGAAGCTGGAGGAACATGGCTTTGCCCATCTCACGCTTAGCCATAATTCGTCCCGCCAATTTCACACGTAAAAGCTCATCGCCCTCTTGATGCGAATTCTCCCACTCAGGAAAAGCCTCAAACGCCTCATGCAAGCTGTGAGTGCGTTCAAAGCGTTCTTGAAGAAAAGGATCGCATCCGCGGCGTTTTAGTTCTTCCAGCTTCTTTAGCCGGATATCGCGGTACTCGTTACTCTCGGTCATTGGGTCTACTTTCGAATTGCTTCAATTTGATAGTTCAATTTGCCTGCCGGTACAACTACTTCGACAATTTCGCCTACTTCGCGCCCAAAGAGCGCTTCACCCACCGGCGCTTGGTGAGAGATTCGGTCGTTGTCCGGGTCGGCTTCAAGGAGGCCAACTACAACCAGGTCGAAACTTGTGTTGTTATCGATGTCTTTGACCGTGACGATCGAGCCGATACCGACGTAATCGGTAGGAATAGCATCTGGGTGAACTATTGTAGCCAAGGCAAGCATCTGGCGAAGCTCGTTGATACGACCTTCTACCATTGCCTGATCTAATTTGGCGTTCTCGAACTCGGAGTTATCGTCAGAAAACTCTCCGTGCTCCTTGGAGTTACGAATTTGCTCAGCTACTTCAGGGCGACGAACTGTGCTGAGCTCGTGTAGTTCGGCTTCTAACTTGCGATAGCCTACTTCGGTAAGTAATATTGTTTCTTCGTCATTCACTGCCGAATCTCCTTGGTGATTTCCAGCGGTATACCTAGTAATTAAGCACTGAACAGCATTCCCTATATCGGGTCTGGCCAGTGCTTGGTTGCGGGTATTTATGGACGCAACAATGTAGCACATACGCTAATATAGTGTCAATCGGCACAAGCTATTAAGAACTTGAGACTCAGATTTAACTTAATTGTCAAAATCTTGACCGGCCAACTTTTTGGCGCCCAGCACCATCGGCACTAACCCAAAGCATAATGAGATAAGCGTCAGATAAAATACGAAGATAATCCAGGTGTAGGTTGTATTGGAGCCTAAGCTAAGGGCTTTCCAGGTTGCAAAAAACGCAACTCCGATAGTAATGATATAGGTGATATACAGAACAAATCCCCATAGCATCGCCCAAACACTTACTCGCTGCGCAGGATTGTCATAGATAAAGCGTGGGAACAGCGCCGATAAGCCTATGCCTAGACCGGATAAAGTCATGCTCGCGATTGCGCCGCTAATCAGCATTAATGTGACCCAATAGAGAGGCAGTTGGAATAGAACCCACATCAGAATTGTCAGCGCGAGCATCGTTGTTGTAGTAAATCGAACGCAGAATAGCCATTTGGCGAAAAGAAAGTGTAGAGGCGGAACGGGTGAGACTTTTATCATCCAATAATTCCGCCCTTCAAGGCCTATTGATGAGATTGACAGGATACTCGTTTGGAGGTAGAGCGTGGTGCCTACCATTGTTATAGCCGCCATCTGCACAAGACCCCATTGATCACGAGTATGAGCGGCAAACATGAATGGCATGATAATCAGCAATAGAGGAGCCGCTACTTGGGAGAGCAATTGAGGCTCTCGAAAATAGTAACGAAGATCTTTGCGGGAAATTCCGGCAAGAAGTCCGGATGACCTATTGGCGTAATTCCGTCCTTGTTTAACGGCAAACCGCGGCCCCTTCATCACAGCTTCGGAAAGACGAACGTCCGCATAGATTTTTCGTCCCTGTTGTGCCACCACAAATGCGATAAGCGCGCATAAGCAACTAAGAGAAAGTAGATACATAAAACCCGATCCCTGCGCGCCATTTGCCCAATCCATCATTGCTTTAGCAGCAAATCCGGTTACAATAAAATCCGGCACGGGCATTTTCATCAGGGGTATTCGTCCCATATTATCATCCGGGTTTTGGGTTATCACCAGGACTAAGCCGACGCACAGGATAAAGTTAAGCGCTACCATCGTTGACTGAACCCTTGTAACCGAAAGGCTCCGCGCAACCATAAGCAATAAAAATTCCACCATTAATCCAATAAAGATCACAAGCGCTGCCCATAAAAGGAGCGCAAATAACCATCCTAATGGGGTTAGATGAAGCGCCCAGCAAGTAGCTCCGTAGGCAGGTAGACATATTGGCAAGAAAACCCTGCTGCTTCCAATCATCCCGTCAACGACTTTAAGGCATGAGATAGCCAGGGGCGATGTTGGAGTTGCCAGAAGCCAACCTAAGTCTTGTGATTGAAACATGGCTGCAAATGTAAGTGGGGCAGCGCTGAGGAGCATCAAAGCGCTTACATAGAAAAATAAGGCTTCGAGGGCATGTCGCATTTCATATGGAGTGCGCGCCATTCTAAGTTCGGTTACTAACGCCAGTGAGACCCATATCGCTATCACTGACCAAGCGATAGTCATGCCAAACCACCCCCAGCGTTGCCTGGCGGCGCTTCCTTTTAAAGCATTGCGGACCATCCGCACACGTGAATTGAGTAAAGCGAGATAGATCATAACTGTAGCAAATTACACTCCGTTTGCGATGATAATCGCCTCGGCGATCTTGCCCTGATATTTCGGACAGTGGTTACCTATACCGCATACGCGGCACTTTGAAACTCTTGCTCGAACTCCGCCGGGGTTTTATAGCCCAAACTTGAATGGAGTCGTTGCCGATTATAGAATATTTCGATATACTCGAAGATACTCTTTCTTGCCTCTTCACGGCTGCGGTACTTCTCATGATGTGTGAGCTCGGTCTTGAGCGTGTGAAAGAAGTTTTCCATCGGGGCATTGCCCTACAGTCGCCATTTCGGCTCATGCTCCCCTGCATCCCGTAGGTTTTGAGCAGCTCCTGATAGTCATGGCTTGCGTACTAACTGCCCCGATTCGAAGGGTGTACGAGATCAGCTCATGATTTCTTCTTTTATAAGTTATCCTCAGTGCTCTGGCAACGAGATCGCTCTCCATCCGCTCATCCATGGACCATCCGGCGATCCCTTTGGAACACAAGTCCATCACC
>JBAXQP010000111.1 GCA_037131655.1 bacterium
CCATTGAGACTGAATGTGTGGATGTTGCAGTTAACCGATGTGGCCATTTCTTTCGTGGCCGGATCATCCTGATGAAGAATTAAGTGCCCGTCCGTGGGCAACAACCGCGCATATGCCATAAAGTTTCTGCGCAACTGCTCTTCCGTTCCATGGAAGTCTAGGTGGTCCGCCTCGATGTTAGTGATCACACCGATATGCGGCCATAAATCTATGAATCCATTATACGCTTCACAGGCCTCAGTTACAAGTACTTTACCCCCTCCGACCCTAGCATTTCCTGAAAAACCTGGTATATCTCCCCCGACAAGAATTGTTGGGTCGGTCTTTGCCTCGATTAACATCTGACCGAGAATCGCTGTGGTGGTTGTTTTGCCATGAGTTCCGGCAATGGCGATGCTTTGATATTGCTTGGTCACCCAACCCAAAAGCTCCGAGCGCCGCCAGATAGAAAGTCCTTTCTCTTTAGCCGCCACAAGCTCGGGATTCTTGGGACTAATCGCATCAGAGATGATCAGCCAATCCGCGCCCTCGATTAGCTCGGCGCTATGCCCAATCGAAACTTCCGCCCCTTCACCAGCCAAGCGTTGAGTAATTTCACTCTCTAGAATATCCGATCCACTTACCTGAATCCCGCGACGCATCACAAGATGAGCCAACGCGCTCATCCCCGCCCCGCCAATACCAACAAAATGAACCCGCTTAACTTGCTCAAATGTCTCAATAACCATAACTCTCGACAATTCCTACTCCATAAAAATAATACGATTAACTAAATCTATGCTTCCCAAGGCATTTCTATTTCCACCGCTTCAGCTTCAGGATTCTCATTATCAGTTTCCCATTGAATAGGATTATTGACAATATATTGCCGAATACATGTGAGTTCACTCTCTCCCCTTATTACATGCTCGTAGTAATTTCTTTGCCATAAAGACCTACCTGGATACTCCATGAGTTGGTTCGCACGAACAGTTGATGTAGACTTGAACACGCGTATTAGTTCTCCTAAATTAGGAGGGGATTGAGGAGGTTTGTCATTACACCCAATCAAGATTACCCCATGAAAATGAGTTGGCATTACGACTGACATATCAAGTTCAACATCCTCAAATCGCTCAGGCAATGCATTCCAGCATTCAGCGACAATTCCCCCTAAATCATTTAATAATACTGCTCGTTGTTCTACTTCACCAAAGATACACTTATGATGATATGCGCAGATACTCACGAAGTAAGCGCCTGCCTGTGAGTAATCATAATCACTGAGCCGAATAGATCTACGATGATGAATTTGAGAGTCGTAACTCATTCTGCTTCCCTAATCCGTGCGTAGGGGCGAAGCTTGCTTCGCCCTCCGGAGGGCAGAGCAAGCTCTGCCCCTACATTTCGGGATAGACTTTTGCCCCATTCTTGGACATAATCTCTACGACTGCTTTGTTTGCCCCTAGGGGCTTGCGAAAAAATTGGTCGAATTTCTTGCCGGAAACTTGCTGCAGAACTTCCAGGACGCGTTCGGTTGAATCGGGGATCGATAATGCCTTGACCCGCTCCGATATCTCCTGTCTTTGACCCTCATGGCTTCGCCAACGCTCGATTGCCAATGATAAACTAGCAGGGGTGAGTTCAAATTGATTGATCATCTCAGCAGCGCCCCGTTGGGTGAAATATTCGGCGTTAAATCGCTGATGATCGGCAAATGCATAAGGATAAGGCACTAGGACCGCCGGTAGCCCCCAATAAGCGATTTCAAACAATGTCGAGGCGCCTGCCCGGCAGACCAACATGTCGGCTGCGCGATAAGCGTTCGCAACATCAACCCCTTCGAGGAAACTCCACGTCTTATAGTTGCCATTCAAACCAATCGCATCAGCTGTATGGCGCATCGCCTTACTATGCTGCTCACCGCAAACGTGGAGCCATTGAACGGTTTGCTGAGGCAAATGCTGAACAGTTGATAAAATAACCTCGTTCAGTCCCTGCGCGCCCTGACTACCGCCGACTACAACTACTGTAAATCGGTCGGGCGATAAACCAAAACGCTCCCTTGCCTGCGCAGCAGTTAACTCAGTGCTAGTCACTTCACTACGAAGCGGCATACCCACCACGTCCGTTTTAACGCCGGGAAAATGACTTTCGGCCCCACTAAATGCCAGGCATACAACCGAAGACTTGCACCCAAGTTTGGCATTAACGCGACCAGGGATGATATTCTGCTCATGAAGAACAGTCGGGCCTTTGCGCTTGATCTGTGCCATCAAAACTGCTGCCGCCGCATAACCCCCTGTGCCGAATACGACATCCGGTTGAAAATCGTTTAAAAGCTTCCGTGCATGGCGATAGGCTTGCCAGAATTTAATGAGCGCTTTAGCCCCTGTGGCTGACCACGGCTTTGATAACGGATAGACCTCTAGCGCTGTAAATGGAACGTCATAAGCCGGCACGACACGATTCTCGATACCGCGCTCGCTCCCAACATATAAAATTTCAGCTCCGGCTTGTCGAGCGGCTAATGCCACGCTTAGAGCCGGCATTGTATGGCCGCCTGTTCCCCCGCCGGTAACCACTATCTTCATCATCAGCACTCACCTCCCCCTACCCGATGACGCGCTACACTTTGCACCACGCCGATGCCCACCAATAGAACCAATAAACTCGAACCGCCATAACTTACGAATGGAAGCGGCACACCCACTGGCGGTATTGAACGCGTCACAACTGCCAGGTTCATAAGCGTTTGAGATCCAATCCACCATCCGACCCCCGAAGCGACCATCGCTCCAAAGGGATCGTTGCAACTCCCCCCAACTGCCAGGCATCGCCTAACCATCGCTAACATAATTATTATTAAAAGTATACTGCCCAGAAACCCAGTCTCTTCAGCAATTGTGGCAAAAATATAATCAGTGGTGGCTGCTGGGATAAAACGTTTCCCACGGCCCTGACCAATTCCACCCAGTCCACCTAATCCCCATAACGCTCCGGAACCGACTGCTATTTCCCCATGAATAATCTGATAGCCCATTCCTTCATAATATTTCTCTGCGTTTAGCCATACTTTTATACGGTTGCCCCGATAGCTTTCAAGCTTAATCATGCCATAGCCAAATACTCCGGCTATTAACACCATGCCGATGATTATAGGCCACCTTATGTTTGCTAGACATATCATGCCAAGAGCAATCGCCCCCACAATGATAGCAGTGCCCATATCAGGCTCACGCTCGATTAACCCCATCAGAACTATGACCGCAATAAGAGGCGTCACCCATGGATACTTTTCAAAAAACCCAGGCTGGCTACTAGACCGATGTCTGTTTTTTATTCTTTTGGCTTGTGATGCAAAGAAGGCCCCCAGATAAAAGAGCACTGCAAGTTTGGCAAACTCGGCTGGTTGCACATTTAACTTTCCCACTGAAAACCATCGCCGAGCATGGTTCATTTCAGAGCCTATCCCAGGAACCAAAACTAACGCGCACAGCGCTAAACTGAGAACCATAAGAACATTCGCGTAACGTTTCCACACCCCATAATTCAGTCGGCTGGTAAAATACATCGCAACAAGGCCGATCCCCACCCACATTAACTGGGGCCTAATCCAATGCCACATGTCTTTGTACTGATGAAGCGCACGCGTGAACCCGGCATCGAAAATGGCCATCGTGCCGATAAACAGCATGACGATCGTCCACTTGGTTAAAGCCGAATCCGACTGTCCAACCGCTTTATTGCTCATCAATCCCTCGGCAATTTCTTAACGCCTTGGCGAAATTGCTTTCCACGTGCTTTGAAGTCAACAAACATATCGAATGCCGCACACCCTGGGGCAAGGATAACCGTATCGCCTACTTCCGCAATCTCAGAACAAAGACGAACAGCTTCCATCATGCTTCCCGCTCTTTGGATAGCATTCAACCCTTTCGCCCTCGCCGCTTCTTCAATCGCATCCGCATGTGCCCCTATAAGTACCAAATGCTTTGCCCGACGCGCCAAAACTTCAACATATGGTTCGAAGTCCAATCCTTTATCCTCCCCACCGGCAATCACAACAATGGGCGTATCAAGCGAATCAACTGAAGCTGCCGCCGCTTCCGGATTGGTGCACATCGAATTATTGATATATCGAACACCATTAACCGTGCCCACCAGTTCCATGCGATGCTGAAGGCCTTTAAATCTTCTTAAAACCGAACGGATTGCCCATACTTCAACATCGAGCGCTAACGCTGCCAAGGATGCTGCAAGAGCATTCGCGATGTTATGCTTGCCCTGAAGCAGGATTTCATCACGCGGCAATAAACCGATTTCTTTCCCGCCCCAGTTTATGAATAGTACATCATCGCGAAAATATCCAGTCGTGTCAGTGGGGCTGTCTTTAAGGGTAAACATAAGCTTTTGCCCTTCGCATTGGGTGACATATTTAGGGGTATTGGGGTCATCTGCGTTCAAAACAGCAAAATCATTAGGGTCTTGGTTGGCAAATAACTTGCTTTTTGTTCGGGCATAAAGGGCGAAATCGTTGTTGTATCGGTTCATATGATCGGGCTGAATAACAGTGAGAACACCCACTTTTGGCTTAAACTGCTCGATCCATTCAAGTTGGAACGAACTGATTTCAGCAACCAAGAAATCACTTTCGCGAGCTTGGGCGGCGGCATGAATAAGGGTCATTTCCGTTTCGACCCCTGCGATATTGCCACATATAAAAGCCTGTTTACCGTTTGCTTTGATCATCTGAGCGATGAGTGTGGTAGTAGTCGATTTCCCGTTCGTGCCGGTGATTGCAATAATGGGGCATTTGGCGATTCGATAAGCAATCTCAATCTCCGAAAGAATGGGCACCCCCTTTGCGAGCGCATCTTGAAGCACTGGAGCATCACAGGGAACGCCTGGACTTGGCACCACTAAATCGATGTTCAAAAGGTCAATCTCACCAGACCAATTGGTATAGACAGGCACGCTGAGGTTGCGAAGATGCTGGGCGGCCCACAGGATATTAGGATCTGCCTCGGATTTCCTCTCATAGGCGAACGGCATCGCCCCCAAAGATTTCAAAATCGTTGCAGTATCGTATCCCGTTCGCCCAAGCCCAATAACCGCTACCCGCATCCCCTTAAACACTAAACTACCTCCAAGCTAATTCCCCGAATAACCAAAGCCCAAGACCGGCAAAAAAGAGCGCGATCAACCAAAATCTAATGACTATCGTCGATTCCGGCCAGTCAAGCTGTTCGAAATGGTGATGTATAGGACTCGATTTAAAAATGCGCTTCCCTCTTAGCTTCACGCTGGCCAATTGGATCATCACCGACAGGGCTTCGATGGCGAACAAACCACCGACAAGAAAGGCTTGTACCGCTAAGTTGGTTTGCAAAGCAAAGTAGGCAAAAGCAGCGCCGAGAGCCATCGAGCCGGTGTCACCCATAAACATCTTCGCCTTAGGCGCATTCCACCATAGAAACCCCAAACAAGAACCCACTAAAGACCATATTACCCACTTAGAACTGATTAGCCAAACAGGACTATGATCACTTGCGGCAAGAATTGCTAAAGCTGAAAGCGCGATTGCGGAACTGCCGGCAGCAAGTCCATCAAGCCCATCAGTCAGGTTCAAAGCATTAACCCACCAAACAATAATCATCGCCGCTAAAAACAATTGGATGCTATATAGAACCGTAGGATCAAGGGCATAAAATGAGTAAGGCATGCCATGTTGGAGCTTAGAGTTGAAGATAATAAAAGGCACGGCAATTGCGAATTGCAGAAGAATCTTCCATTTCCATCCTAATCCGCGCTTCATTCCAAGTCGGGGCAAAATATAGTCGTCGAGAAATCCTAGGAACCCAAAGCTAAGGATGATCCCAAGCAAAGCCCACTCAGTATCATTTCCTGTCAAATAACCTAATGATTTAAATCGTATAGAATTTGAAAGCAAACTAAGATCACTTTTTGGCCAAATGCCTATCTGCACCATCCATTGGAAGATAGCGAAAGAAACCAACACACCAAAGATCATCAGCAAGCCGCCCATGGTGGGGGTTCCTTGTTTGGTCTGATGTGAATCAAGCCATTTACTGACGTTTTGACCGCCGTTTATCTTTTGGATAAACTCAATAAACGGCTTGCCGAGAAGTGCAACCACCAAAAATGATATGACAACTGCTAGTGGCATAGCTAAAGCGCCTCCCCTTTCGAAGAGATTTTCTGTCCAAGCAGTTGCTCGGCAATGCGCTCCATCTCGAGCACTCTCGAACCTTTAATTAAAATCAAATCATTCTCTTGCGCCAGCACCTCAACCGCTTGCGAGGTTTCGGTTAATTCATCTGTTAGGATTATTTTCGATGAGGGGTAGCCATTCTCTTTGGCGACTTCGGCAATGAGTTTTGCCTTGGAGCCAAGAGTAATTAGCTGATCAGGTAAAACTTGCGCAACGGTTTGCCCTACCTCACGATGGCCTTGCTCAGAAAGCGAACCAAGTTCAGCCATATCACCCAATATTGCGATAGTGCGCCTACCATGGCTCATCTCGCCTAATGTTTGGAGGGCAGCGTTCATCGATTGCGGATTGGCGTTGTAGGCATCGAGGATTAGTATTAGGCCATTGCCTCTGAGCACTTCCATTCGCATAGCGGGCAGACGAACATCCTTCAGACCATCCAAAGCCGGCTCAGGATCCACTTTGAGAGCAATCGCTCCCGCTAAAGCGGCGGCAGCGTTCATCGCATGGTGTTTCCCTAAAACAGGAAGAAGCAAATAGAAGCGTTTGCCTTTCAGCGAGAACCGGCACTCGGTTTCGCCTTCATCCGTCAGATTGGCTTCCATCACACGCACATCAGCTTCAGGATGTATGCCGAAAGTAATCACTTCCGAAGGGGCCAGCTTGCGCATAAATTCAAAATAATCATCATCTCGTGGAAGGATGGCAATTCCATCAGCAGGGAGCGCCTGGAGAAGCTCCGATTTGGCCTCAGCAATTCCGTCTCGGCTTCCCAATAGCTCCATATGGCTGATACCAATGTTAGTGATTAAGCCTAATTGAGGCTGGCTGACCTCGACAAGCCATTCAATCTGCCCTTTACCACGCATCGCCATTTCGAGCACTGCAACTTCATGCTCTTTTTCTAAACCCATGAGAGTGAGCGGTAGTCCGACTTCTGTATTGAGATTGCCTTCGTTCTTAAGGACGCTATATTGAACTCCCAAAGCTGCAGCGAGCATCTCTTTGGCGCTCGTCTTGCCAGTGCTTCCGGTTACACCTAGCACCTTCACATCGAATTGTTTTCGATACCATTTCGCCATCCGACCCATTGCCAAGCGGGTGTCGTCGACTAAAATCTGTGGAAGTAAATCGCCTTTTTGCTGTCGATGAACTACTGCTCCAACAGCCCCCCCCGCCATGACTTGCGGAAGGTAATTATGGCCATCGGTACGTTCGCCGGTTAAGGCAAAAAACAGGCTGCCGGTTGCGGCTTCACGGCTGTCGATCGCGAAATTAGTCACGATAGAATTCGGGTCGCCGCCAATTAGCTTCCCGTTCATCGCATCCGCAAGTTCGCCTAGCCGGAATTGCCTCATGATCGCCCCTCCAGCACATCACGGACAACTTGCCGGTCATCAAATGGAAATTTTGTCTCGCCGATAATTTGATAATCCTCATGCCCTTTGCCCGCAATCACAATCAGATCACCTGTCTTGGCGGTTTCAACCGAAAGCTTGATTGCCTTGTGACGGTCAACTTCCACTTCTACTTGGCTCATCTTTTCGCAGGGAATACCGACCAATATCTGCCCAATAATCGAATCGGGGTTTTCCATTCTCGGATTATCTGAGGTGACAATACACCGGTCGGACAACTCGGAAGCAATTTTCGCCATCTTTGGACGTTTGCCGGCATCACGATTACCGCCACAGCCAAAGACGACGACCAGACGCCTTGGATTAAGCTCACGGGTTGTTAAAAGCAATTTCTCGAGAGCATCCGGTGTGTGGGCATAATCTACTAGCACATCAAAATCACGACCTGTTGGAATGGCTTCAAATCGTCCCGGAACGCCGCGTGCGCTTTCCAATCCCTCTGCAATTACATCTAATGGCACTCCAACGGCCAACGATGATCCAACCGCTGCCAAACTATTCCAGATATTAAATCGCCCACCGACATTCACCTTCAAATCGGTGCATCCAATAGGTGTTGAAAGCTTAAATGAAATTTCGCCAACCCCAACTTGTGGAGCTAGCGCGCGAATATTCGCCTTTTCATTAAGTCCATAAGTCATCACTTCACCCCGGACGAGGCTAGCTAGCTGAGGGCCGAATGGGTCATCAAGGTTGATAACGCCCGTAAAAGGCTTTCCGGATGCCATCGCCA
>JBAXQP010000112.1 GCA_037131655.1 bacterium
TCTCCGAAATCGGCGGTGAGTTCGCCCTAATCAAACGCGTCACGGCCCGGCCCTACAAAGACCCGGCGATTATCAAAGGGGTTGGCGATGATTGTGCAGTACTGGAATATACGGACGAAAAGTATCAGCTAATTACGGTGGACATGATGGTTGAAAACGACCATTTCACCCTCGCTTGGCACTCGCCTTCGCAGGTTGGCAGCAAGCTGATGGAATCGAATGTGTCTGACATCCTCTCCATGGGCGGTACGCCTCGTTGGGCATTTTTATCCTTCGCGTTGACGCCGGATATTCAAGTTGAGTTCATGGATGAGTTCTATCGCGGCTTGTATGAGTCGGCAGACAGACACAATGTGGCTTTAGTCGGCGGCGATACTACCCACGGCCGTGATATCGTGCTCAATCTGGCGTTAGTGGGTGAGGTGGACAAAGCCGGAGTGCGTCTGCGTTCACATGCCGTTCCGGGAGATTTAATCTGTACTACGGGCGTTTTGGGCAAGAGTGAAGCCGGTTTGAGGTTGCTGAGAAAAGGCAAAGCGACCGGTTGCCTTGCCAACGGTCACTTAGAGCCTCGCTGTCGGTTGGAATGGGAAGCCAAAGCCATCTCCCGTTACGCTCATGCCATGATTGACGTCAGCGACGGTCTTGGAAGTGAAGTCACTCACATCTGTCGTGAGAGCGGAACCGGCGCGCTTATTGATTGGGAAAGCATCCCCCTCTCAGAAGCAACTATTGAAGCAGCCCAAATTCTCAATAATGAACCCCAAGAATACGCCCTTTACGGCGGCGAAGATTTCGAGTTGGTCTTCACAATCCCCCCAGAAAACCTATCCCCACTCCGCCAAGAATTCAACGATTTCACAGTAGTAGGCGAGATACTATCCCCCGACCATGGCATCACCCTACTCAAAGCCGGCCAAAAACAAGCCCTAAAAAAAGGGTACGACCACTTCGCGGAGTAATAAGAAATCCAGCGGTCAAGATACTGCTCTGACCGCTGGATTTCTTTGCGCTTCCTTGTGCTGGGAGCGTTGCTCATTCATCCGTGAGTAGCCCGTAGCTTCCATGCTGCGTTCTGCTCCGTTGCCTTCCTTGGCAAGATGTACTGTATATGATCAACTAGACTTGTGTAGTCATCGTTCGAAAAATGGTTTCCTTCGGTATATGATGTGTGGCGGAAATGTTTAAAAGGTGAACATCCGAATCGGGTGAATGGCTCCAGACGCAGCAGTCGCGGCCCCAATAGACAAGATAGACCGAACTGCCGTCCGAGTTTTTCCGCCAACCATTTTGGCCATGGCCAGTAAAGAGCGCCACATAGTTAGAGGTTATCAAAAAAACTTCCTCTGAGAACACTTGCAGGCGGGAAGCCAGAAGATACGGGTCCCCTTCAAAATATGCATCGTCCGTAACGGCATACCCCTTAAGGCCGATGCGTCTGATACCCTGGTTTTGTAGCAAGACAAACTCGCTGTCAGGCGTGCCGCCCCGCTGAACGCCAACAATACGCAACATATGTCATACCCCTTCCAATAACTTCTTGGTACACATTAAAGGTTCCCCGGAGCGTACTCCGAGGTTATAAATTAACTGCAGCCGTAGGACATACCGCAGTTAAGGCATTTGTAGCAGGAGCCGTTTCTAACTAAGATCATGCCGCAGTCCGGGCACGGCGGCGCGTCACTTTGTGTGGCGAACACCTGCTTTTCTCGTTCTAATAGAGTTTTATCGTCCGTTTTCTCATCCGTTGCCAAGGTACGGGCGATGATGGCTTTATCCTCCAATGAGAGCTGTGCTTCCTGTTTGCCATTGCGTCCGAATTTAAGCCCAAGCCATCGGAAGAGGTAGTCCATAATCGACTTGGCAAACGGGATTTGTTTGTTTCCCGTGAAACCACTCGGCTCAAAGCGCATATGGGAGAATTTATCCACCAGCGTATCGAGCGGAACCCCATATTGCAGCGCCATCGAAATTGACGTTGCAAAGGCATCCATCAAGCCCGAAATAACCGAACCTTCTTTTGACATCGTGATGAAAATTTCACCCGGCATACCATCGTCGTAAAGGCCGACGGTGACATAACCCTCGTGTCCACCGACGCTGAACTTGTGGGTGATTGATTGCCGTTCATCGGACAGTCGGCGTCGCTTTGGTTTTGCTGGTTCAGCAGTTTGAACCTGTGCGGTCCCTGCCTTTTCTTCATCAGGCTTCTTGGTGTTAAGCGGTTGGGTCTTTTTACAGCCATCACGATAGATGGCAATCGCTTTCAGCCCAAGCTTCCAAGCCTGTAAGTAGGTATCAGCAATCTCCTCAGGCGTGGTCTCATTCGGCATGTTGACCGTCTTGCTGATTGCGCCTGAGATAAATGGCTGAACAGCAGACATCATCTTCACATGGCCCATAGGCACAATCGAGCGTTCGCCCTTAGCCGGTCGGAAGGCACAATCGAAGACCGGCAAGTCCTCATCTTTAAGATGAGGGGCATCCTCGATGGTGTCAGAGCTTTCGATGTGGGAAAGAATATCCACAATCTGTGAGCTGGTGTAGCCAAGTCGCAAAAGGGCATCGGGGACGGTTTGATTGACGATTTTCATCATCCCGCCGCCAACGAGCGTTTTGTACTTGACTAACGCGATGTCTGGCTCGATACCGGTGGTATCGCAGTCCATCATGAAGCCGATGGTGCCGGTTGGGGCTAGAACAGATGCTTGGGCATTACGCAGGCCATGCTTGCCGGCAAAGGTCAGTACATCGTCCCATGAAATTCTTGCCGCTTTGAGCAAGCCTTCGGGCGCCAGTTTGCTGTCGATAGATTCAATCGCCTCCCGATGTTGTCGCATCACTCGCAAGGCCGGTTCGCGATTGACTTTATAACCGGAGAAAGGTCCCCCGCAATCGCGTGAGATGATAGCCGATTGCCGATAGGCTTCGCCGGTCATGATCGCCGTGATGGCGGCTGCATAGGTTCTGCCTTCATCGCTGTCATAAGGCAGGCCGCGTTCCATCAGTAGTGCGCCCAGGTTCGCGTATCCCATTCCCAATGGCCGATATTCGTTGCTCATCTCTGTGATCTTGGGGGTCGGGTAGTCGGAGTTGCCGATCAGCATTTCCTGCGCAGTAAGCACCACTTGAATGGCATGCTTGAACGCATCCACATCGAGATCGCCATCGGGCGTTCTGAACTCCATTAGGTTCAAGCTCGCCAAGTTGCAGGCCGTGTTGTTGAGGAACATGAATTCCGAACATGGGTTGCTGGCGTGAATTTGGTCTGAGTTAAGGCAGGTGTGCCAGCGGTTGATGGTGTCGTGATATTGCATGCCGGGATCGCCGCAGACCCACGCCGCATCGGCAATTCGGTTCATGACATCGCGTGCTCTAAATGTTGCCATCGGAGCACGGTCCACTACCGAACAGGTCTGCCAATCCGAATTTTTTTCGACAGCGCTCATAAAATCATCAGTCGCGCGGACGCTGTGGTTGGCATTTTGGTAAGGCACGGTGTCATAAGCGCCCCCGGGAACATTGAATGCGCCCGTGAATCCGGCTTCAATCAACGCATGGGCTTTCTTTTCAGCCTCCGCTTTGCTGGCGATGAACTCAATGATGTCCGGGTGATCGACATTGAGCACACGCATGCAAGCGGCGCGTCTGGTGGAACCACCGGACTTGATCGAACCCGCGCTCGCATCAAATCCCTTCATAAAGCTCACAGGACCGGATGAGTAACCGCCTGCCGAAAGCTTTTCTTTGGAAGAGCGTAATGACGAGAGGTTCACGCCTGAGCCGGATCCGTCTTTGAAGAGCATCCCTTCAATCTTATATAGATCAAGGATAGACTCCATGTTATCCACAACTTCGTTGATGTAGCATGCCGAGGATGCTTGGCGACGGCCTTCCCAGCCGATGTTGAACCACACTGGGCTGTTGAAAGAGGCCATCTGGTTGACCAAAATAAATTTCAACTCGGCGCGGAAGACTTCGGCATCTTCCTCTGTCGCGAAGTAGTTATCGAGTATGCCCCATTGGGTGATGGTTTCAACGACTCGGCCTACCAACTGTTTTACGCTAAATTCCCGTTGGGGTGTCCCGAGTTGTCCGCGAAAGTACTTTGAAGAAACAACGTTCGTTGCTAGTTGGCTCCAGGTAGAGGGTACTTCAACATTAAGCTGTTCGAAGACCACATCCCCCTTTTCGCCAATGATGGAAGCTGTTCGCGTTTCCCAGGTAAGTTCGTCGTAAGGATCGATTCCTTGCTGGGTGAAGCGGCGGGTAAATGTAAGCCCTTTCCCCTTGCTGAATGTCTTCTTGCCTTGCTTCTTCACGGTTTTCTCCACTGCTTCTTCGATCTTCGTCACGGCCATGGTTACTGCTTCCTCAGGCATATCGAGCATCACTGCTCCCGCTCGTGAATGACCATTCCCTGATTTTGCGACTCCTTCTTCCTCATCTCCAAACATCGGATCAAAAGAACTAAAGCCTTCTTGGTTACCTTGCTCCACTTTTTTCACTCCTGGATAAAATTTCAATAAGCAATTCTTATATTGATGGCGGATACAATGTCAATTGTCTAAGATTTCTGCCGCTTGCGTTTTCTTAAACTTTCAACTACTTCTCTGAATTGATTGGCATCTTCAAACTGCCGATAGACCGATGCAAACCTTACATAAGCCACTGGGTCAATTAGGAGCAGTTGGTCCATTACCAATTCTCCGATATCATTAGTCGAGACTTCCGATTCGAGCCGGTTGATAAGCGCTCGTTCCACTTCTTCGGTGGCTTCTTCCATTTTTTCTATACTAACAGGGCGCTTCCGGCAGGCTAAAAAAAATCCTTGCAGGATCTTATCCCGCTTGAACGGTTCTCTGTCTCCGTTCTTTTTAACGACCATCAACCGTTTTTCTTCGATTTCTTCGTAGGTTTTGAAGCGCTGACCGCAGGCAACACATTGTCGTCTCCGTCGGATAGCCATGCCATCGCGAACGGGGCGAGAATCAAGCACATTGTCTTCTTGGTTGCCACAGTAGGGACACTTCATATATTCCTCAATGATACAACATGTTGACAGCATAATCACTATAACATACTACGACTAGTCAGTCAATAGTTTTTTGTATAAATATTGTAAGAATTTTTTTGCTCCGTACTACATGTTGTTATAATCTCTTAATGAGTGTTTAATAATACTCACTGCGATTATTTAGCGAAGATTACCAAGAAGCGTAGGGGGGGGCAGACAGAGCCTGAATGTCACCCTGAGCGTAGTCGAAGGGTCTTCAGGAAGATTCCTCGACTACGCACGGAATGACGTACCTACGGTACGTTTGAGAACAAATCCGGCGAAATGGGTTTTGGCAGCCTTATTTTCTGAACTTTATTGAAAATAAATCCGCGTCACTCATCACAAAGCGCAGGCGGATGGGTTTGCCGGATAGTTGGCGAACATCCTTGCCAGTCTTCCATGAGATTACACGGTCTAATTGGTCGCCGAAAATTTCGGGGCTGTCTTTTAGGGTGTAGCCGGGGATGGGTTTGCCAGTGGTATCTTGGATTTCAACTCGGACATAGCCTGCGACGGAAGTCGAGAAGTTCATTTCGAGTTCTTTACCCTTAAAGGTAATAGTTTTGGTGGTGAATTCGCCGCCTTTGCCGGGAGCGTTTACTGAGACGAATCCATCGACCCTGATGACATAGCGGCGAAGGTTGGTGTAGGAACCTCGCCAATAGTGTTCGGTGGCGTAGATAGAGATTTCATCGGGCGCGCCGGCCATGTCTGACTTGGTTTCAATCAAGCCCCAAGCTGCGAAGTTATCGCCATAGACCCATTGGTCTTCATTGCGCAGACCCGGGCGGATGAAAGCCTCCGTCCAACGTTTGAAAGTCTTTCCATCTCGACTGGTCATATAAAGGCAATCCGAAAGGGCTGTGCCATATCGTTCACCGACCGCCGAACGCTCCAAGCGCTCCTTAAGTTGCGGCAAAGCCCGCATTTCATCCGACCAACCTCGATCGAGATAACGAGCAGGGAAGCCCATATAGATATGAGGCGCGCGATAGTAGGGGGCCACGTTATTGGTATACAACGCCTCATTCGGCGCTCCGGGGTATTTTAGCCATTCGCCTTTGGTCCAGTGGATGAAGTCCTTCGAAGTTGCCCATTTAATATCGCGGGTGTTATTGCGGAAGTCGCGATAATAGGCGCGGTACTCCCCGCGTTCGACATCCCAGAAAGCATTGTTTAGGCTGTCGAATGCGCCATCGGTGATTATCGGCTTGTCGGTTAGCGGTGTCCAGTGGATTCCGTCTGCTGACTTGGCTGCCAACAAACTAGATTTTTTATTGTATTGACCGAAGTAGACCGCCTTGTAGAGGGCGTCCGGAGTGCATTTGGGATTAGTATCTTTAAAGCAACTGAAATTGTCCAGGTTCGGATTCATCCAGACGATGTTGTTATTCTTCGAGCCATTGAACTCGAAAAGTCCCAAATCAGGCCTGGTCCATTGGATGCCGTCTTTGCTCTCGGCATAGCCGATGAACACATCATGAGTCGGAATACTCGATGGCTCATGCGCCCAAGCGTTGTAGTAGGTCCTAAAGATATCCCCATCTTTGAAAATGACCTGAAATGAGCACCCATTGCCCTCCCACGGCTTGTCGAAGCGCGTCACGATCTCCTTCGGAATCGGATGGTGCATCTCCAGGCGCACTTTCTTCATCTTATCAATCAAATAATCATCCAAAAACAATTCCCGCCGCGATCCAATATCAATCACTTTAACCTCCCGAGCTAATCCACTCATTCCTATTAAGCAGAGTAATATTCCAATAACAATCCGTTTCATAAATTCTAACTCCTCAATCCCTGTTTTACCCGCTCAGTGTGAGGATATCCAGAGGCAAAAAAAACCGCCCCGGATATAACCGTGACAGATTTAAATTTTTGACAGCATAAAACGCGCAGAGTAGTGTTTGGCTGCGCGTTGGGGGCTATTATTTTATCCCACGGGTTAGGCGGGCTTGGATTTGGCGTCGGGAACGTCTTCGGGTTGAGTCTCAGAGGCTCTTAGGTTCTCCATTTGGATCTGTTCGTAAATTTCCTTGCGGTGGACTGTAACTGTTTTAGGCGCACGAATACCCAAGCGCACTTGTTCGCCGCGCACTTCTAAAACAACTACTTCAACCTCATCGCCTATCATGATACTCTGGTGGACTTTGCGAGTCAGTACCAGCATATGTCATGGCCCTCCTTGGCAGGCATTTTGAACAACGTAATGGTTCAAACTGATATCTTACTTAAATTGGATGCAAGTATTAATTTGTAGAGAACACTAATGAGCAGCCGCTTTGACAGAACTCATCTGCATCTCTTCTAGAACGGAATGCCGAGTGTGATATTCGTCACTATCGACTACTATCTGTCGCCCCATTTGGTCCTCAAGATTGACCACAACCGGCCCTGCTAGATTGACGGTCATTGCTTGCGGATTCCCTGGTGGGATAGTTACAATAGTATATACGATCTTAGGGGTCTCTTCCGTTAAGTTCAGCACTTCGGCATCTGTATCCGATACCGTAAGAGCATAATCGGGTTTGAATTCCCATGGATCGATAACTAGGAATGCAATGGCGGGGTCGTCGACGGACTGTAGCCAGCGATAAGGGCTTCCCTCTTTGTGTTGAATTACAACAAAGCGGTGTAGATGTGGAAAACCGTAAAGGCCTTCCGTCATCGTCATTACAGCAGTGTCTTCGACGTCAACGTTTCCGAATCTCGCAGTTTCAAATGTCATTATACAATTAACCTCCGCGGATGAAATCCATCAAGCTCATTCCGAAAGTATTAGAAGCGACCGTCAGGGATGCCTGATAGGAATTCTGAGCAGCGCTTAAATCGGAAATCGCCTGGACGATATCCACATCTTCTATGTTCGACGCAAACTTTGTTAAATCATCGTTGCGTCTGCTGGTTTGGTTCTCTAAAGCATCCAATTCTTTAAGCTGACCACCGATTCCTGCACGTGCAGTAAGAACGTTGTCAGTTAAGCTCTGAACGCTCGCTAGATCAGGACCTGAGAGATTACTCAAGTTTCCACTGCTCAAATCATCACGGATTGTTTTCAGTGTACTATATATATCGGTAAAAATAGGTGATCCCGGCAGGTTTACTTGCATAGTTTGTCCGACTGAAACCTCAATTTTTAATGGTAAGGCGTCGCCGTTGTAAGTAACTCCCGTTATTGTTGTTGTTAAAGGCGTTGTTGAAGTCTTCTGCCCTGAGAAAATATAGCGCCCATTAACCGTTGCCCCATTCACCAAAGAGATGAGATGGGTCATCGCCGAATCGACTTG
>JBAXQP010000113.1 GCA_037131655.1 bacterium
CATTAGCATCCTCCTCAAGTATAAGAAAGCATATCACGGAAGAAGCTGCAGAGGCAAGGGTAAATTGTTTATTAACGTACTGTGAACCCGTGTTTGCCGAGCTTTTCACCACAAGACCAGTATTCGCCATGCAGGTAGCACAGCGGATCGAGCATTCCAACCAGGATCCGGTCCTTTTCATCGAGGGCTTCTTCAGCGACATGCTCAACTAACACTTCCCCAAGAAAGAGGTCGTGATCGCCGATTTCCTGAATTCCAATCACCCGACATTCGAGATTAATGGGGCATTCGGCGATCAGCGGCGGGCGAACCTTTTGGGCGGGCACAGGGGTAAGACCAAAGGCCGCAAACTTATCGATTTCACGTCCGGAAGTATTGCCGCATCGATCGACTTTCTCTACCATGGCGGCAGTTGGAAGATTAATCACATACTCGCGGGTGGCACTGATGAGTTCGTGTGAGTAGCGTGGTTTGGCGATCGCAATTCCCACAATCACCGGATTTCTGATGCTGATGTTGAATACTTCACCCAGTGTAAGAATATTAGTCCGGCCATCATCACTCACAGAAGTGATTAGCGCCGCCGGTGAAGGATGCACTGGCCGCAGCGGTTGTATAATTCTCTTATTCATAAGCCCCTTCTAATTCACTATATTGCTCGAATTCTACCCGACCTCATCGCTTGACTTTCTTTTACTTAAAGTCCATACTCAGTATGATAATATGAGAATCGTTACTCTAATCCAAATTCTGCTTTTGATAGTTACTTTGATGATAATTGCTTCGGCGTTATCTGTGTTCTACCAGGATAGTCCCAGTATAGGTTTCTTATTGAAATCCCGAGAATTTCAGATTGGGGTACTATTGTTTGTTGCGGTTAGTTTCCGCCTATTTCTAGCGCTAGCGTACAAGTCGGGTTCAGGATAATTTCGAGCGACCCACTCTTTGGAGGCTGCATTAATGAAGGTGATAGTTTTCGGCTGCGGACGGACTGGTTCGACCTTAGCTCTTTTAATGGATAAGGCTGGGCACAACGTCACAATGATCGAGAAGAACCCCGATCATTTAAAGAGACTGGGCCAAATTCATCATATCCATTCTATCATCGGTAGCGGTTTAGACCAAGACACTCTGCTTCAGGCAGGAATCGAAGGGACTGACGCGTTTGTCGCAGCCACACAAGGGGACAATACTAACCTAATGGCTGCCCAAATGGTGCAAGACCTATGGAATGTGCAAAAGATCTGCGCTAAGGTGAATGATGCTATCCGAGCCGATACTTATCGGAAACTGGGCGTATTCACTGTAACTCCAAATGCTCTCACAGCCGGCTTACTTCATACCTGGCTGCTGGATGAAGAATTCAAAAACATTAATGAATACAATCGCCTGTACGAAGAATTGCTTCAATAAGGAAATTTAGATATGTATATAGTCATAGTTGGCGGGGGACACATAGGGTTTCATCTTTCAAAACATTTGAAAGAGGATGGCCACGAAGTAGTCATTCTTGAGAAGGATAAAACGCACGCGGCTTGGATGACAACGCAGCTTGGCGAAATCGTTGTTCATGGCGATGGCTGTGAAGCCCGTGTATTGCGGGAAGTCGGAGTTACCCGAGCGGACGTTTTTGTGGCAGTAACCGGTGATGACGAAGACAACCTCGTCGCCTGCCAAACCGCTAAGTTTTACTTTATGGTAAAGCGCACCATCGCTAGAGTGGTTGACCCTCGACACGCAGCGCTATTCGAGCGACTTGGCGTTGACGGCACGGTCAGCGGCACTCAGCTTATCTACAATATCATCGATCAGGAAATTGAGACCGGCAAAGTTATTCCTATCGGCGCTCTGAAAAAGGGCAATATTGAAGTGGTGGAAGTCCAGATTAGTCCTCTTTCGCCTGCCCTCGGCAAAAAAGTGCGCGAACTCGAATTGCCTGAGAAAGCCAAAGCGCTTATCGTTTGCGTCATTCGAGAAGAGCAAGCCGCTCTCGTAACTGGTGATACCGAATTTCATGAGGGTGATATTGTTGTTGCGCTCGTGGCCACTGACGAAGAAGCCACTTTACGGGATGCGCTAGCTCCCTCCATGGATCACGCCAGGTAAGGCGGATACGTATAGAAATTATGCTCTTCAACTTGAAGAGCAGAGTTATCCGTTAACTATCGAATCATCGAGCAGACCGAGAAGGAAAATACCTATGGCTAAGCGTGGAACGGTGCAAGTTGCTCTCATCTTTCCTGACAAGGATACCATCCAAAAATACTACAAAGGCCTGATTTTCCTCGCTGCTCGAACTTGCTATAGCGAAACCTCGCCTCAGCAGATTTGGGACGAATATTTGAGCGACCAAACTCCCCCCGATAAAGTTCTCGGCATAATCGAGCATGTAATAGATTCCGGCCACCATAGCACTATCGAGCATATCAATTTCACTTTTGCCATCTCCGGAGTAAGCCGCGCGCTGACTCATCAACTTGTTCGCCATCGTATCGGAGTCGCCTTTGACCAGCAAAGCCAGCGCTATGTTAAGTACAAAGACCCTCACTATGTTGTGCCTCCTACGATTGAAGCCAACCCTGAAGCTTTTGCCGAATACGAACGGTTTAGAGATTTAAGCGAAGAAATCTATGATCATTTCTTGGAACTGGGTGTCCCCGCTGAGGATGCGCGTTTCGTCTTCCCAAACGGAGTTGCCACCAATTTAATTATGACAGTGAACCTGCGAGAGCTGCTCCACATGTCCGGATTAAGGCTGTGCACTCTAGCTCAATGGGAGATCCGCAACCTGTTCAAATGCATTCGCAAAGAGCTAATGACTGCTGATCCCTATTTCGGCAAAATGCTGGTTCCCAAATGTGTAACGCTAGGCTATTGCGATGAAAAGCGAAACGAAGATGAACACTGCCGCATCCGCCCTCATAAAAACACCGTTTTCAAAGTCTACCAAGACTATAAATCCGGCAAATTGAGTTATTAAGAAGGCGAAGGGGACAACAGGGCTAATAGCTGAAAGTTAAATCATAAGGATGGTAACACTAATATGGATATTCCCGGGCTGGAACCGGCGCTTTATCATAGTAATATCCTCGATTATCGCCGTGCGATAGTTGTTTGGCGGCCTCGGCAAGCAGTTGTTACGGACCGGCTGCCGGTTCTTTATTTGCTGCATGGTGTGACTGGGGACGAATGGGACTGGATTGCTAAAGGCAATGCCCCACAAACGATTCAACTCCTAATCGATGAAGGCATTCTACCGCCGATGATGTTGGTCAGCGTCAATGACGGTCTCTATAAAGCAGGAACCGGATATCTCAATTGGGCAGACGGCAGCGGGCAATTTGAGGATAATTTTATCGAAGAGTTGATTCCCCACGTCGACCAGACCTGGGCGACCATTGATAATCTCAAAGCCCGATGGATTGGAGGGTTATCGATGGGAGGCTATGGAGCCACTCACCTCGGGTGGAACCATCCTCACCTTTTCGGCGCTATCTTTGCGCTAAGCAGCGTACTCAACGCATCTTTCATGGAACCACAACCAAAACAAGTCTTCAATGACCAGGATGATATGGATTCGCATTGGCCTTTGAAGTTGGCTTCCCATCTACCGGCTGAATCGAAACTCCCCTACTATCTTTCATGCGGGACTGATGACGGATTTATCGAAGACAATCGAAAGATGGCTCGAGTTCTGGGCGAATCTCACTATCCCAAGTTTGTTTATGAGGAATTTCCCGGAGGGCATAGCTGGGATTTCTGGTCAACCCACCTCAATAACGCAATTTGTTACCTGGTAAAAATAACAGATTTTAATTTCGTTTCAGTCTGAAAAAATAAATTTCCAAAAATTCTCCAAAAAAGTGTCCGGTTTTGCATGTCTAAAGCGTATTTATATTCCGAGAGTTCACACACTGATATGGAGTTAGCAAAGGGTGTTGCTAATGAAGACAGTGATCTTCCAAGGTGAAGATAAGAACTCAGTCCAATAAACACCCATTTGTAAGTTAAGATTCTTACAGGTCAGACAGAATTACTAGGCAAGACCGAGCTTTGTTCTCCTTTTGGCGGTCTTGCCAATTTTTTATGTTGATATGCTCGTTTGATAATTAACTTTCAGCCCCGTATACAGATTGCACAGAAAGATGTGTTATGGCGAGGATTGGTTTGTGGCAGAGACAATCTCCTCTAAGAGTTTAGGTTTAGCCTAACCCTAAGGTAGTTACTCCCCCTCCCTATTTCATAGGCCTTCCCCTTTTTCTACGTCTTCGCTGAAGAAAATTGTGAAGGGTGTACTAACAGAAAGTTCACGAGGAGGTTGCTTTGGCACAATCAGCCTCGCATTCACATAGTAAGCAATGAGGCATATCCGAAATCTTGCTTCTTGCCTCTTGCCTCTTGCCCCCCCTCACACCGCGATATGCGGCGGTAATAGGTCGGGGGTAATTTGGTGGGCATCGTCGGGAGCCAGGACGACGGCTCGTTCGATGGTGTTTTCTAATTCACGGATGTTGCCAGGCCATTTATAGGCGATTAGGGCATCTAAGGCGGCTGGGGCGATGCTTTTGAGGTTGCGGCTGTTTTCAGTGTTGTATTTGGCGATGAAGTGCTCGCAAAGGGTGGGAATGTCTTCTTTGCGCTCGCGCAATGGGGGGAGACAGATTTGGACGACTTGTAAGCGGTAGAAAAGATCCGCGCGGAACTGACCGGCGGCGACGGCTTCCTCTAAGTCGCGATTGGTGGCGGCTATCATTCTTACATCCACTTTAAGCGGTTTGGTGCCGCCCAAACGTTCGAACTCACGCTCTTGAAGCACCCGTAAAAGCTTAATTTGAATAGCCGGCGGCACATCGCCGATTTCATCCAGGAATAGAGTTCCCTGATGAGCAAGTTCGAATCTTCCGGGTTTTTGACCTGTTGCGCCGGTGAATGCGCCCTTTTCATGGCCGAATAGCTCGCTTTCGAGAAGTGTCTCAGGCAGCGCAGCGCAACTTATTGCAACAAATGGTTTATCTGCGCGCGAGCTTCTTTCGTATAAAGCTCGCGCGATTAGCTCTTTGCCGGTACCGCTTTCGCCGGAAATAAGAACCGTCGCCCGCGCATCAGCCACTCGGTCAACCATAGTCATCAATTCTTTCATTTTGGGGCTTTCACCGATGATGACGCACTTTCCATTTTTACCTTTTGGAACAGTCTTTGTCGTCGGCGAGGCAGCATTTCTCTTGGCTCGCGCTTCAATGCCGCGCGCAACGACTTTCTTGAGCATTTCAAGGTCGAACGGCTTGGTCATATAGTCAAATGCGCCCATCCGCATCGCATCGACTGCTTGCGGAATGGTACCGAAGGCAGTCATCATCACGAAAACGAGGTCAGGATGGGTAGTTCGCACGGTTTTTAATAACTCAGTGCCGTGAATATCAGGCATGATGACATCGCAAATAACCGCGTCAATCGGTTCGGAATCGACAACACTCAGCGCCTGTTTGCCGCCTTCGGCAGTGTGCACATTATAACCCTGCTTCTGGAATGCAGCCTGCAGGATTCTCCGAATGTTCGGCTCATCATCAACGATTAACAGGTTCACTGGTTTCGACATACTACTAATAACCTCTACTTATCAACCGGCAGCCATAGGGTAAACGTTGTCCCCATGCCCTGTTCACTTTTAACGGCGATGCGGCCGGAGTGGGCATCGACAATCTTTTGAACAATGCTCAGCCCCAGTCCGGTGCCTTTGGTGCGGGTTGTAAAAAATGGCGTAAATATTCGGTCGAGGTGCTCCGGCAGAATCCCGACTCCACTGTCGGCAAAGGAAACCTCAACCATCTTCTCAGTTGGGTGCAAACGCGTGTTCAGGTTCAAATTGCCGCCCTCACGCATCGCATGCACCGCATTCATAATCAAATTGCGCGCAGCCTGACTGAACCGCAACTGATCGAATTTAATTATCGGAAGATTATCGCTAAGTTCAGTCTTAACAATGACATTATTTTCGGCGCAAAACGGTTCGAGCGTCTGAATGATGTGGGTAATGGCTTTGTTGAGATCACCGCTGTCCAACTGTAACATCATCGGCTTGGCAAATTCTAAGAACTCACTGGCTATCTGGGAAAGCGTGTTCACTTCGTCCAAGATAATGTTGACGAACTCGCGTGAAGTATCCGGCAGATCGCTTTCATTAACCAAAAGCTGCGCCGCGCCTTTGATACTTGTCATAGGATTTCGAAGCTCATGAGCGATGGTAGCCGTGAGTTGGCCAACTTCCGCTAGCCGCTGCATTCGCTCAATTTTTCGCTCCATCTCAGCATGTTGAGTGACCTCTTCCATCAACACAACCGAACCCTGCGGTATACCCTGACGGTAACGCAGCGAGCTGACGGTTATGTTAAGCTCACATTCCCGCCCATCAGCAAACTGCAAGACTAGGTGAGTGAAGAGCCGTTCGCCGCTTTGCAGTGCCTGATTAAACTGCTGGCTGAAGCGTCGTGCCTCAATGCAGGGGAAAATCGATTCAAAAACATCAGTAAATTGCCGCGCTTGGGCAAGTCGAGCCGGTTGGCCGAAAATAGTTGTTGCGGCTGTGTTCCAAGTAGTGATCTCACCGGTGCGGTTGACGGTCGCCACTCCCGTTGCAACAGAACTAAGGATGTTATTGAGGAAGGTAGCCATCCGCTGGATTTGTGACAGCTTCTGCTCCATATCTTCATATAATCGGGCTGTTTCAATTGCCATCCCCGCCTGATTTGCAAAAGTGGTCAATACTTCGATGTCGGCATCGCTAATGGGTTGGCCTGAATTGCGTTTATCGACAACTACAACCCCAATCGAACGCCCATTAGCTGGGATTGGAATAGCCACAAAAGCATTAACCCCCAGCATCCGCGCAAAACCCTTCATTGGCTGGATAACTTCGCTGGCGTTGTTCACCGCAATCGGCATTAACTTATTCGCAACAAAACCCAGAAGGCTTTGGCCGAGCCTCAATCCGCGGGCGGGGAACATACCGTTGGTATAGCCTCTTAAAATATGAGGGATTAGCATTTCCTTGCGGTCAAGCAGCAAGATAGCGCATCGGTCGAAGCGCACCACCTCGATTATCTTATCGGCAATACTACTTAATAGCGTCGGTAAATCAAGGGGGGAGATGATCGCCGAGGTCAGGTCTGCCAAAGTGCTGAGTTCGCGAACGCGATGGCCAAGACTGGCATAAAGCTGAACATTGTTAAACGCAAGCGCCGCCAGATTTGCAAAAACGGTGAAGAGACGAAGATCATCCTCAGTAAAGATAGGCGCCGGGCGTAAACGTCGGATACTGATTATCCCGAACACATGGCCCATCTCATCACGTAAAGGTACGCACATTGATGAACTGATTTCGGGGTTGAAAATGACAGGAAGGTCTTTTAGCTTCGGATGGTTGCGAGGATCAACAATCAGCATCGGCTCACCCGTTGCCGCGACTTGACCGGCAATGCCTTTGCCGATCGGAATTCTCGTCTCCTCAACTACATCGGTAGAAAGCCCAACGCTAGCGGCAATCGCCAGCGTGTCATCATGATGCCTGAGCAGCAGTGAACAGGCTTGAGCTTCCATGACCACGGAAGCCTTCTCGACGATAAGTTGCAAGAGACGCTCGATCTCGTTTTCTTCAGAAGCGCGGCCTATCTCATAAAGGGCTGTCACTTCCCGAAGCCGTTTCTCGCTTTGCATTTGAGCTTGTTCAAGCTGAAGATACATCCGCTGCCGATCTAAAGCAAAAGATAGCAGAGAGTAGATGGTATGGAAATGCGATTCATCAAACTGTTCGGCGGGATAAGAGGCGACAAAAACTTGAGGCGGCCCATTGATACTCAATCTGCGGGCAAGATGAATAAAGCCGTCATTTGAACGATATTGCGTCTGATCCTGATCGGTCAGTACCTGACTAACGAGAACTTCCGGTTCGAAGTGAGATGGGAATTTAGCGCTGGAAGCTGATTGAACGCAGACCAAACTGCCATCGAATTGAGGGGAATAAAGACCACTCCAGATGGCTCCGCAAGTGCGTTGATTGGTTTCAAAGACATGACAAATCGCGACATCAGTCGGTTCATTTAGCGTTGACTGAAGCAGCGCGCTCATTTCCTGCCAAGCGCCTGATTCTATTAACCCAATATTTTCACCGGGCATCCGTCGCATTCGCCTCCAATGTATTTTTCGGAGGCTGAGTGGATTATATGTATTCTAATTAGTCTCCAACACTATTTATTCCTGAAATTCAATCGTGAAGGTGGGAGGTATAATACCCCTCGTCACTATGTA
>JBAXQP010000114.1 GCA_037131655.1 bacterium
TTACTCAGGGACACGAAGTCGGTTTACGGCAATCCAATCCGGTTCCCTGAGTAGGCCGTCAGTCCATATCGATGGGCGATTAGATCACAAATCATACTGTTCGAGCAACGCGGAAACCGACGATGCTAAAGCGGCGGGAGGGAGAGTAGCAGTCTCGGTGGTCGCAGCGGAACATGACATTGTAGCCGTCGTCCCAGGAGCCGCCGCGGTAGACGCGTGCGCCGCCGCTTGTGGGCGGGGTCAGGTCACCGGTCTTGTACTTGGAATAGGCTCCGATATAGTGCCAATCGGCGCACCATTCCCATATATTCCCGCTCATCTGATATAAGCCCCAAGGGCTGCACCCTTCAGGGTATTCCCATACCCCGCATGTCTGTTCAGTACCCCTGGTTTTGCGGTTTCTGCATCTTGCCCCATCCTCCCAATCATCACCCCAAGGATAGATTCTCCCGTCAACGCCCCTCGATCCCTTCTCCCACTCAAGCTCACTCGGCAAGCGCAGTCCAGCCCATGCGCAGTACGCATCGGCCCCAAATGCGCTTATGCGCACTATCGGATGGTCGTCCTTCCCTCCATAGGCCTCATATGAAGTTCCCACTTGCCTCACAAAGCAATGTTTATCAAGTAGTATCCATTTATCCAGATCAATCTGATCCGGACGACGCTCGGATAAAAAGCGCGCATACTGTGCATTCGTTACTGGATGCTGAGCGATATAATACGACGGTAAGATCACAGAGAATTTATCACTACCAGCAAGGAACTCGCCCTCTGGGATTAACACCAGAAGGGAGCCATCTTTTTCATGATTGATGGTTTGAATCTCATTCATGCGTAATCGCTCCCGTTTTCATCAGTGCCAGCAATAGCCCAGTTTGACAAAGGTTGCATTAATCCCATGATTTGGGTGTTGAAAATTAGCGTTAGATGCGTGGTAGAAAGTAGCTTCAAACGTAATTGCCCCGTTAGAACCAGTGGCGTATTCCAAGCCAAGCCCTGCTTGTTCGTTGAAATTGGTTGTTGTAGCCTGCCCCGGCACTTTATCTTGCAAACGCATCACACCTAATCCGATCTTATAGTTCGCCGAAATCCGTCCATGGACGAGGAAATATCTTGTATAGTTCGCTGAAATCGAAAGCATTTTATTGTCGCCAATATTTACTTGGTCTGCAAGAGACAGTTCATATTCGATACTTGTTCTTGGAGAGAGGAATTTTTCATACTCTATGTTGAATAGGTTAAATTCCATAAAAGGAACGTCGGTATCCTCCGGTATTCGGTAGTTTTGGCCAACTCCAAACGATAACCCCCACTCCTCGTCACCCCGAGAGCGATTAAAGAAATCTGATGGAGCACCCCAAACGGATGCCCTCAATACAATTATTATCGATATGATTAAAGTCGTCTTGCCTAGAAGCTTCAATGTCTGCTCTCCCATCTATTACTAGATCATCTCGCAGCACGGGCTTTTTGCCCGTGCTGCATTTGGTGACAAGACTATAGCGCTTGGATTAGGCTATTTAGGGACGTGTAAGCTTCGGCGACGTACTTGGGTAGGTTCTCTGGGTCCTGCACTTCAAGCTCTAGGGCGATAGCGCCTTTGTAGTTGCTCTCGTGAAGGAGTTTAAGAATACCAGGTAGGTCAATTTCGCCCGTGCCGATAGCAACTGACTGAGTGCCGATGTGGTCTTTTAGGTGGACGTTGTAAATCCTTTCGGCATACTTTTTGATGAACGCCATTGTGTCGACCTTGGCCGCATGGAAATGGCCAGTGTCAATTGTGATGCCGATTTGCGGGTTTTTGATTTCAGAGAAGACCGCATCAAAGTCCTCAGCAGTCATAAGCTGGCTGTTGAAGTGCGGTTCGAGGCCGAGGCGAATTGGCATATCCTTAATCATGGGGACAAGCTTCTTAAGACCGATAATAGTATTCTCAAGACCTCCTGGTTGGCGCTTCCCGCCTGAGAAAACCATGAGAGGGCTTTTAAGGTTGACGCCCAATTCGAAATTAAGAATAAGGTCCTCAACGTGCGCTTCGGCTGCGGCAGGACTGCTGGTATTGATGCCTGGCGCGTAGACTTCAGTCAGTCCTAGAAGGCCGGCCTCTCTGGCCATCTTATTGCAAAGTTCATAGTTGAACCACCGAGGCTCTTTGAGACTCCAGATAATGGGGCCAGCAACGCCCCAATACTTGAACCCAGCCTTAGGCGCCCATTCGAACGTCTCCAGTATCTCATCCTTACCCGGCCCTCTTAAAGCGCAAGTTGTACACGATAGTATCATCTCGCTCATTTATCACTCTCCTGTTAGTGTGTATTTTCAAAAATCTTACTCTTAATCTCCTGCTGTAAGGCAGGGCTTGCCCTTCCCTCCGGAGGGCGCAGCAAGCGGCGCCCCTACAAAGAAACAAAGTCGTACCCCTAAACTTCCAAGCCGTATCGAAGGACGGAGAAGGTTAGCCTTCAGTTAGATTAAAAAAATTGCAACTCTCCCCATCACCCATCACCCATCACCTCTCCGCTACTCCCTCATTGGCGGGACATCTGGCAGGATGCGGCGCATTCTTTCGAAGGTGTCATCGCATTCTGCGGTGTCCAGGGGGAGGTCGATACGCGTTTGGTTTAGGGCGCTCAGACAAAGACCTTCTAAAATCTCATAACCATGATAGCTTATCTCGACATTGCATGGGTGAACTTTGCTATCGTCATCTAACCAATCTGCAAGATCGCGTAGATAGGGGGCTTGGAGGCCTTCTCGCTCCTGAACCTTCCACGGATCGCCTATTCCGCTCAATAACTCACCCTTTGATGACTTGGTAAAAGCAGCCCATCGTCCGTCGGTTTCTGCCCAGGCATAGCCATGAGTGCCGTGGACCATCAGGCGGTTATCCAGCCAAAAGTTCTCTCGCCCAGTATGGGAAGGTGCGATATATCCGCATTCGATATAACCTCTCACCCCGTTTGTAAAGCAAGCTTCTCCTAAAATGTAGTCAGGGGCCGGATGCGAATCGCTCAGTTTTGTCTTCCCATGCACATGACCTACCACCCATTTCGCCTTTGCTCCTTGGTTGATCCACATGCTGTAATCCATAAAGTGTGTGCCGAGTTGGGAGAGCCATGCCCAAGTGGTAGCGTGCATATTAACCACATCGCCGATATCACCGCTCCAAACAAACTCTTTAAGCTTCTGCATCGAGGGGAGGTACTTCTGCTGATGACTGACGATAGCTTTGATACCGTTCTTAACGCAAAGGTCAGTAATGGTCTTGGCTTCCCTCAAACTCGTAGCCATTGGCTTTTCGAAGGCAAGCCCTTTCACCCCATATTTTGCGGCTAACTCCACCATCTCAAGGCGGACACTGGGCGGAGTTACAAAGCACAGCACATCCGGCTGCATTTCCTTTAGCATCTGCTCAGCATCGGTATAAGTATTGGCAATGCCATATTCCTTGGCGACCAAATCAATATTATCCCTTGTTTTAGCTGAGAGAGCTACAAGCTCGAAACGGTCAGGATTTCTAAGAAATCCCTCTATATGCCGCCCCCCTCGCGCTCCCACACCCACTTGTGCAACTCGGTACCTCTTCAAAATCACCCTCCTGATCTCAAACCGCAACTCGGCTATAGTTTACTCTCTCGCGTATTATTGTTTATATATTAGATGTAACCAATCTTATAAGAAAGGAGGCGGTACTATGGGAAGCTATCAGTATTTAGGATTCTGGAACCCCTATATAGCCTATTTATTAGGCTTTTGGACTATGCAGCCCGGAAGCGGCGCAAGCATCGAATAAAACACTGGCGTGACACTCAATATCGCTTCTATGATGACTTACTCGGTTCTCCAACGACGGTAATATCCACTTCCGGAATGCGGGCAAGAAGAGTGTGAAGGACTGAGTGTTTAAAAACCCCAAGTATCCCTTTTGGAGGAAGGTGGCCCATCACAATATGGCTTATGTCGTTTGCTAAGACATATTCAGCGATCTCTGCTGCTGGGTCGCCTTCTAAAACCACCAAAGGGATATGCATTTCTTCCAAAAAAGCCAAGGTTTCATCAGATGCATACTTGAGGTCTTCCACAGGGGTTTTGACATACAAGGCCACAACTTCATGGTTGATCGCTTGAGCGATTCGATAGCCTCGCCGTATGATGCGAGCAGCGCGCGGCCCTGGTTCGATACATACTACAATTCGCTCGCGAAATTTTGAAAAGACGCGGGCATGGTGCGCTTTCATCGCTTCAAAGTCCTGGTCAACTCGACCGGCAAGTTCTCGAAGGGTCATTTCACGAAACGCCAGCAAATTCTCATCTCGAAAGAAGTTTTCCAAAGCCTGCTCGGCTTTTTCGGATATAAAAACTTCACCACGCTCGATACGATTACGAAGCGCTTCCGGTGTCAGGTCAACATCAACCACATCATCTGCTTCCCTCAAAACTCTATCGGGTAGCGTTTCCTTTACTCGAACGCCAGTTAGATCAAATACTGTGTCATTCAAACTTTCGAGATGCTGGATATTAACGGTTGACAGCACGCTAATGCCTGCCGCAAGCAATTCATAAACATCCTCCCACCGCTTTGGGTTCTTGGAACAGGGCGCGTTTGTATGGGCGAGTTCGTCAACCAAGCACCATTTCGGCTTTCGCGCAAGGATGGCATCCATATCCATTTCCTCAAACTCAGAGCCTTGATACTCCGTCTTTCGAGGGGGAATTATTTCTAACCCTTCCATTAACTCGACAATCGGCTGCCGGCCATGGGGTTCGATAAATCCAATAACGATGTCATCCATCTCACGCTGCTTACGACGATGAGCTTCACTCAACATTGTATATGTTTTGCCAACCCCAGCAGCATAGCCAATGAAAAGCTTGAGCTTGCCGCGTTTTGGCGGCTGATCGGTTTTCATTTTTTCTAATTGAGACTTTGTCGTTTCCCCTAATTCTTCTTGTGACATCGTATCGCCTACTTCTTCCCTTTATCTAAAGCTAAATTGTGTTCGGACAAATTCACACGAAGATTACCCAAAAAACCTAAATCATGCTCCATTTTTTTTGCATTTATAAACTCTTTCTTATCCGATCTTTATCCACTTAACTTCGCAATAGTACCCATAAATAGTAGAATTACTGCGAGTTCGAGTATCAGGAATCGCTTCTCATAACTATGCCACGACAAAAACTGAAAGGTGAGTGCGTGGACGAAGCAGATGGCTGGTTCTGATTTGAGTAATGGTACAATATTAAGAGCCTGGATGCTAAGAAAAGGTGTATCCGTGAGAATAGTAAGAATAATCGTGGCAGCGTCGCTGGCGTATGTTTTGCTAAAACTATCAGACCTGGTTATCCTACATTCATAGTATTTGAATGTAGGCCTTCATCATAATTTGGACAGATTAGTCTCTGATATCGCATATTGAATTTCCTCAAGGAGCATCAAGATGAAGAACAACGATTTGTATGAGCTGTATATTCGCTCCGCCAAAGAGGGAGAGAGATATAGCGAGGGATCGGTAGTGGAGTTGAATAATGGCCATTTGCTGATCGCTTATCAAGAGTTTCTTGGAGGTTGTAGTGACTTCAGCCCTGGTAGAATTGCCGGAATGTTGTCAAAGGATAAGGGCATAAGCTGGGAAGATTACTCTGCAATACAAGAAAACGTCGCCGACACGAATGTCATGTGTCCTACGCTGTTGCAGCTTCAATCCGGTGTACTCGCTCACTTCTATCTGCACAAGAACTCGGTTTCTGACTGTCAAGCCTATATGACACAATCCTCAGATGAAGGGAAGAGTTGGGGAAATGCGGTGCGCATAACCGCTGAGCCAGGATACCATGTTGTAAATAACGACAGAGTCATTCAACTCAAATCGGGAAGGTTATTAGTACCTGTAGCGCACACGCCGCATTGTTGGTGCGAACAACCATGGAAATCATTCTGTTATTTCTCGGATGATAATGGAAGTACATGGGTTGTTAGTGACAATAAAATCAGTCTTCCGAAAGGGTACGGAACGCCTACTAGGGACAAGATATTTGGCGCTCTTGAGCCAGGGGTAGTGGAACTGATTGATGGAAGAATATTGATGGTGATAAGGACTCAGTTGGGTCATATATACAAGTCGTATTCAACCGATGGCGGTTCGACATGGACCGAAGCTCTGCCGATGAGCTTGGTGTCTCCAGGCGCTCCCTCTTCTATCAAGAGGATTCCTGACACCGGCGATTTGCTTATCATCTGGAATAACAATTTTGATCCCGAAGAATTTATGTGTGGCAGGCGCTGCCCCTTGACTGCGGCAATTTCAAGAGATGATGGAGAAACATGGGAGAACATCAGAAACATTGAAACCGATGAAAGCAAGGATTACGCTTACACAAGTATAACGTTTCTAAAGGAGAAAGTGCTTCTTACTTACTTTACTATTCCTGGAGCACACGCATTCACTGGAGGTCTATCGCTAAAGCTGAAAATCATTCCGGTAGGCTGGTTCTATTGATTCATTGCATAGGTAACCACTGTCCGAAAAATCAGGGCAAGATCAGTTCTTGATAGTCGCAATTTCCATCCGAGTCCCTCCCAACATGATGTTCGAGGCGGATGCTCCAAAGCCACTCAGGAATGGCTTATCCCGCTTTCCAATGCCAACAAACGGCTTCCTTCATGAACTCTTCCGAAAATCTCTAAAAATTCCACGTAGCTCTGGATGGACCATCGGAAATGACTTCTTCGAGATAGCAACCGGTTTGAATTGGAGGGTTGCCAATGTCATTGATGCAAAAATCGTGAGTTTTCTTGGCCAGTCCCTTAAAGTGATAGGTCAAAACATTATGCCCTTCGCCATCAGCAATTTGAACAATGCTTGCCATCTCAGTCAACTCCATGATGCGATAGGCCAAAACGTTGTGCCATTCACCGTCTGCGAGTTGAACAGTGCTTGCAATTGGATGATCCACGAACCAAAAGGTATTGCTTGGGGGAGCACCGAACTCAAGGGGGGGCATTCGAACGACGATGCCCGGTTCCAATCCGTTGCGCTTATTATTTAATGGCCAGAGGCACAATATCTCTCGACCAAAAGAATAGCCACCCGTCGAATGCTCATACATCTCCTGATGATGGCAGCTTACGATATAGGGCGTGCCATCGGGCGCTTGATTGAGGGTGATTGGAGTTCCGGCGACGATCCGTTCGGCGTTGATGATTTGCGTCCAATTTACTAAATCCGTCGAACGCCATACGAGAATATCGAAACCCTTACGAGTATTATACAGGAAAGAGCCATCAATATCACGAATTAAGCTCGGCTCAGTGCCTCCCGCCCCTTGTACTGGATTGTAGTCCGACATGTGCCAACCATCTGGACAATGCTTCCAGCGAGTAACGCCCGAGGAGCCGTCGTCGTGGGACATAGTGAAGAGAAGGTCTTCGCCATCGGGAATTGCGCTTGTCAGCCCAGGTACATACTCCTTGGACATCATCTCCTTGCTGAGGATATTAAGGTCCTTTCCGTCGAAAGCAAACTGAATTAATTCTAAAAGTTTGGGACCTTCAATCTTCTCTCTAATCGAGCTATAGCCGATGACTTGGCTGACTCCAAATCCGGTGCCGGCATGAGGGTGCAAGGAGCCATCGGCTCTTTTAGCTCCATAGGGTATAAACCCGCCGAGGACAGGATACTTGGTCATCTCTTTATTTTCGCCCGTTTCAGGATCCGGTTCAAAGTAATTGCGCGAGACGGGGTAAATCTTGGCTTGACTGGTGTTGGACAAGTCATCGAAGAGAATAATGTCCGTACCAGCTTCAAAATCCCAGGTCTTTTCGTAATCGCTGCGGATATTCACAAAGACTCCCGCTAGCCGAGGAGCAATCTGAAACGGTTCCCCAATTCCATACCTCCAAACCTTTCCGTCGGGCTGATCATTCGGTTTACCAAAATCCACTGGTCCTTGCGTGACTTTTAACATCTTTACCTCAAAAAATCCACATCAATCTTGCCGGGGTTCCGGAAAAGACTTCTTCAAGATAGCATCTGCCGACCCCGTGCTTCATTAGCGCTTAACTCCTTTCATTTTTACCCGATGTTCAATGCCAAACGAACGGCTTCCTTCTTGAACTCTTCCGAATATCTCTTCATTAGACTTCCCTCTACTCGTATACTGGTGTCCGTTTCTTTGGGGCAAGATCAGTGTATTTAAGCGCCTCTTTAATCCAGTCGTTGGAATAATATGGTTCAGCTGTAAATCGGCATTGAATATTGACCCACCATCGGCGTCCAATTTTGACCCACCT
>JBAXQP010000115.1 GCA_037131655.1 bacterium
CGTCCTAGAGCGATCTTTTCGGCGACTTGCTCAGGCTTGCCCTCTTTTTCAATTGCAATCTGACGCTGAATACGAAGCTCTTCGTCGATTAAACTCTGAGGGATATCCTCGCGTGTTAGGAAAATCGGCGAAAAGACAACGACCTGTAGCGCGATTTCATGAGCCAGCTTCTGAAGCTCCTCAACTGCATCCGCAGGGAGGTTCTCAGCGACCATCTCGACCATCGAACCGGATCGGCTATCGTGGTGCACATAAGCATCAACTATCCCCTCAGGCGCGCTGAGGGTAAATTTAGCGGCTCGCGCCAGCTCAATTTTTTCTCCGATCCTACCCACCGCACCCTGAATCGCATCAACTACCGTTTCGCCGCGAGAAGGTAATTTCCCTTGTCGAATTTCGTCTATTGGAGTCGTATCCGCTGCACAATCAGCAACATATTCAGAGATCTCTTTTGCTAGCTCTTGAAATTCCTCGTTGCGGGCAACAAAGTCAGTTTCGCAACGCAGATCGATTAACACGCCTACCTTCCCGTTATCTCGGGAAGCTGCAACGATTAATCCCTGAGTTGCAGAACGCCCTGCTCGCTTTGCAGCCACAACAGCGCCCTTTTCACGCAAGAGTGTTTGCGCCTTATCAATATCGCCTCCGGTCTCTACCAGCGCACCCTTGCAATCCATCATACCGGCGCCAGTTAGTTCCCGAAGTTCTTTTACTTGCTTAGCATTAATTTCCATAGTTAATCCTCTTTTTGCTTCTCGACTATGTTGCGACTGCGTGGCTTGCGCCCAAGCCCTTCATTCTCTTCATCCCTTTTTTCGCCAGGTTTACCCGATTCCTCAAGGTATGCTTTACGAAGTTCCTTCTCTAAATCGCCCAATTGCACAGGCAATTCCTCGATAACCTCTAACTTTTCGAGGGTCTCTTCATCTGCGACTTCGAGAGGAATTTCAGGGATATCTATATCTTCGAGTTCAGCAACTTCCTCTTCTACCTCAACGATTTCAACCGGATCGTTAAGGTGCTTCACTTCGGCAATTGTATCAGCAATCCTGCCGGCGATGAGCCGGATAGCTCTAATCGCATCGTCATTTCCGGGAATAACATAATCCACGTCATCCGGATCACAGTTCGTATCAACGATAGCAACGATGGGAATACCGAGCACTCTGGCTTCGTGTACGGCAATTTCTTCCTTCTTCAGGTCGACGACAAACATCGCTGAAGGCAGTTTAGGCATATCCTTTATGCCCTCGAGATATCGCTCAAGCCGATCGTATTCTTCCTTGCGCTGAGCGGCTTCCTTTTTGGGCAATCTTTCGAGATAGCCTTCGCCAATCAATCGCTCCAGCTCTCGAAGACGGGCAATTCTTTCCTGGAAAGTTTTCCAGTTAGTCAACATACCGCCCATCCAACGCTCGACAACGAAGTATTGCTTGCACATAAGCGCCGACTCTTTAATTGCGGACTGAGCCTGCTTCTTTGTGCCGACGAAGAGCATTGTGCCGTTGTCTTGGATGATTTCCTCGACGAATTTAATGGCATCGTCAAAGAGTTTCATGGATTGATGAAGATCGATAATGTAGATCCCGTTTCGCGCGCCATAAATGTAGCGCTTCATTTTGGGATTCCATCGGCGAGTTGGGTGCCCGAAATGTACTCCGGCTTCCAGCAACTCTTTCATTGTGAGTCCAGCCATGCTGTGTTATTCCTCCTGGGTTATTACCTCCTGCCCCGTCAAACTTCCGGCTCGACCGAGACCCCTCGGCACCCGAGCGAAATCAGGGACAGTGTGAGATGTTAAATATTCTACCTAACCAACAGGCACGACATCAAGGGGAAGTGTTCAGCGTATTTAGATTAGTCCCTCTTTCCAAGTGGGACTATAGTGCGTCTCCTTCTCTTTCTCAAATCCGTATCCCTGAGTAGGCCTTAAGGCCGTATCGAAGGGTATACAGCAGAATTAACCCTGGTTTTCCCCTAAAAAAAAGGACACCTTAAGTCCCATAATAAGGAAGAGGTGTTCAGGTGATGAATCGGTATACGCACGAGTTTCGGCAAGAAGCGGTTCGTCTGGAGTTGGAGAGCAAATGCAGTGTGGCTCAGATCGCCCAAGATTTGGGAGTGAGCATTTGGTCGTTACGAGACTGGGTCAAGAAAACCCGTCACAAGGGAGGACTTCCCGTCATTCGCTCAGAGACTCTGTAGGAAGAGAACCGGCGTCTCAAACGCGAGTTGGCGACGCTTCGGCAGGAGCGAGAGATCCTAAAAAAAGCGGCGGCGTACTTTGCCAGAGAGCAGCGGTGAGGTACGCCTTCCTAGCTGCTCATGTTCAGGAGTATTCGGTCAAGCTACTCTGCCGGGTTCTACAGGTTTCTCGGAGTGGCTACTATGCTTTTCGCGGGCGTGGTCCCAGCCGAGGCCAGGAGCAGAACCGGCAATTACTGGAGCAGATTGAACAAGCCTTTGTAAAGAGCCGGCGCATCTATGGTAGTCCTCGCATCACTCATCAGCTTTGGGCGCACGGGGTGCTTTGTAGTCGAGGACGGGTCGAACGACTGATGGCTCAGCACGGGCTTGGTGCGCGGCCCAAGCGTCGGTATGTCTCAACCACCGATTCGGGACATGCCCTGGCGGTAGCACCCAACGTGTTAGCACGTGCCTTTAAGGTGAGTGAACCGAACCAAGTGTGGGCTAGTGACCTCACCTTTATTCCCACTCAGGAAGGCTGGTTGTATCTGGCTGGCGTCCTGGACTTATGCTCGCGCCTGCCAGTGGGATGGAGCATGGGAGAACATCTGCAAAGTTCGTTGGTACTCGAAGCCTTACAGATGGCCTATACCCGTCGAAGACCGGCTCCTGGTTTACTGCACCATTCGGATCGGGGGAGTGTGTATGCCAGTGAGGCCTATCGCATGCAACTGGAGGCGTATGGGATGCGCTGCTCGATGAGTCGCAAAGGCAACGTTTGGGACAATGCCCCGATGGAGAGTTTCTTTGGCACCCTCAAGCGGGAGCTGGTGACGAATGTCAAGTTCCGCACCCGCCAAGAGGCGCGTCAAGCGATATTCGAGTATATCGAAGTCTTTAACAATCGAGAGCGTTTACATTCGAGTCTAGGGTATCTTTGCCCTGTTGTCTATGAGCAACAACTCATCGCAAAACAAGTGGTTGAGGGTGTCCATTAAAACAGAGGAAGACCAAAGATACAGATGGGGGGACTGTCACTAATCCTCTTCCGCTTCACTGAGTAGGCCGAAGGCAGTATCGAAGGGCAGTCCGGAAGAAGGAGAATGACACATTTTCGATAAACGATAGAACCTAAAAAAACAAATCCCCTGGGCGTTAACGCCCAGGGGATTTTTATAATTAACCTACAAAGCTAGCGTACCCATTGGGTGCCAGCGGGGTAGGACGATTGGTTCCATGTCCAGGATGTCAAGGACTTCCTGAGGAAGGTACTTCTTGTCGACGGCTACTTCGTAGTTGTACTCTTCGAACCAGCGGTCGGTCATGCAGAAGAAACCGGCGTTGCCTTTATCGGTTCCCCAGCTATTCTCAACGCGCCACTTCAACGGCTTACCGTCGTCGTCTAAATCGACGCCGGTGAATACCATGGCGTGGTTCATGGAGCTCATGCCATATTCCAAGCGCTGAGCCTTGTTGTACTTCCATTTCTCGCCATAGAACAGTTCGGGGCTGTACATATCAACATCCCAATAGCCGAACTCGCGATCCATTTCAGGTCCGCAGTCGCAACCGAACCAGACCGGTTCGTCATCGAGTATCTGGTCTAAAGTAGCTTTTCTGAAGATGTCCATGCTGACGTTGACATAACGGATCATATCCCCGCCAACCACGTTGCCCAGGTGCTCGATTGTATAGACTTTATTGAATTCCATTTCGTTCATCGGGCAGTGGATAAGGCAGACCTTTGAATTGAAATCGTAGGTCATATGCTCCGTGGTAAATTCCTGCGGAGTCATATCCTTGATGCGGACGAACTTGTCATCCTTGTCGCGGTACTGCCAACTGAACGTCTTGGGCGGTTCGGTAAGGTGGAAGACCAATATCTTATAAGCATTGGCCAGCATCTCATCCTTCAACCCATGAAGCTCATCGATCTTTGCGCCCTTCCGATACATATCGCGAAGGTTAATTGCGCAGTTCCTTAAATGCGAAGTCAAATAATTGCTTAACGTACCGGTGTTGCTGCTGCTATCGGTCTCCGGCATCGCATCAGCGGGTACTACACCGTATTTATTAAGGACGTTCACGAGCATGTGCCATTGTCCGCCGTCTTCGACGGGACCGCCCATAATGCCTTTCAGCAATCGGCTGTCGTTCGGCTCATCGAGCGTCTTCAAAATCGTCTCAAGGAAGAAATTGGACTTCTCCATCTTGTCCCAGAACATAGTGTAGTTCTGAGAAAATTCGAAGTTCTCCAAGTTAAACTTCACTGCCGCTTTTTGGCGCATAACGTTTTGACCCGCATACATCCAACAGCGACCGCTCCCCTTTTGGTTTGTGGCCGCCAGGGTCTTAATCATATGAGAGTATATATGGTTGGCCGCAGATTTACGCATGCGGTCCTGCATCATGGCCTGGCTAGGTTGCGCATTGCTGAGGAAATTCATCAGCAACTTATTGCGCGGGTCGGTTTGGAACTCTGCCTGATAAGATGAAATCATTTCAGGAGTTAGTACTTCCGACACTTGCTTGTCTAGTAAGGTTTTGCCCATGTTCATACCTTCCGGTTAAAAATTATTGCAAACGGTTTGAATTCTACCCCAAGGATATAAGCTGTAGCACAACTAAATGAAAGACCCAGTAAATATAGTTGCCCCTTAGTCAATAGAAATAGTAAGGAAACGAGTAAGATAACCCGCTTCCCTGAGTGTTGCGAACTAACCGTTCAACGACCTAACCACCAACTGGCCTACTTCTACTCCCAGCGGCAGAATAACCAACGCTGCCCTGGGTTCGTTGGGGAAGAGAGAGAAATAGTTGTCCTCCGCCTTTAGGTCGGCTACTCCGCCGAAATGGACGAAGTGGGTGTAGACGGGGGATCGCAGGGTGACCATGTAGGCGTTGTCGCTAACTAATACTGTCTCTATGGAGATTTCCGTAGGAGGCAGTTTTAGGTCTTTGAACTCGTTGACGAGCAGGACGTTATCTCGGAATTGACCATCCAGGCTGTGCACTCGGAAGACGGAACGTTCCGGGTCGACAAGGGGGATGTCGTAAATAGTTAGAAGTAATGAACTGCTATTGGGCTGCAGTGCATATTCCCACTCCTGATGCCACCTTATTTTGCCGTCGAATTCCATTAACTGCATCTGCGCGCGGCCTCGGATAGGGCGGAGAGTGTCGTTTACTCCCCACACTTCAATCGCGCCGTCCTTCCAGCGCAACGAGAAGAGAACAGGGTCGTAGGCTCTGCGAATATAGTAGTAGCTGGCTTTGGGGCGCAGGTAGTAATCGAGCACGCTCCAACTGATGCCGGGCCAGCTATCGTTGAGCTGCCAAAAGAGCGACCCGCTGCATTCAAACATGCGGCGGCGATAGTGCTCGATAGCAAACCTCAGCCCTTCCGCCTGAATTAAAGAGGAGAACAGCACATACTGCTCCAAATCACTCGGCAGCCCCGTATGGGCGAGCATCATCCGTTCCTTACGCTCCAAATTGGGGTCTTTAATGCGATTTATGAAAGCAGGGCTGTCGTAAAAACGCTCATCGGGAGGAATATTCTTAACGAGCGATTCAATCATAGGCGAGCCGTGGATACCATACTCGCTGATGAAGCGCCCTGTGTCCTTGGCGTAGTTGCGGAAGCTCACTGTTTCGGGGGTGACGGCGATGGCGGCGTTTTCACCAAAGCGGCGCATCTGCATCATCCCACCCCATGGCTGCCAGTTGTGGCGATCGCCTTCTCGCTCATCATTATGATCCGAACCCCCATAAGGCGAACCTGGCCAATAGGTATCGTGAGGACGCATTCGGCGCAAAACAGATGGCAGCACTTCATCGTAAATCATCGAACCCGGGCATCGTCTATCCGGCCATCCCTGCCAGTTGATAAGCTCATCAAGCCATTGGTTTTCATTATTACCGCACCAAAGCGCCATGCACGGATGGTTGCCCAGCATCTCGATTGCCACCTCAGCCTCACGCTTGACCTCGGCGACGAAATCCTCATCGTGGTCTGGTATAGCTGAGCAGGCAAACATGAAATCCTGCCAAATCAAAATACCGAGTTCATCACAGGCTTTGCACAGGTTATCGTCATAGATGCCGCCGCCCCACACCCGCAGCATATTCATGTTGGCCTCTTTCGCTAATTGGGTAACGGCTTTGGTGTGCTCGAAAGAAACTGCCCCCGTACGGTGATCGCAAGGGATCCAATCAGCGCCTTTGGCAAAGATGTGCACCCCATTCAAAACGAAGGTAAAGTTCTTCGTTCCCTCTTCCCTTCCAGGCGATTGATCGAGATGAATAGTGCGGATACCGAATTGCTCCTTGCGTAAATCTATCTCCTGCCCATCTTTCAGCAAAATAGCTTCAAGCTTATAAAGCGTTTGCTCACCTAAATCATGCGTCCACCAGGGTTTGGGATCGGGGATAATGAAGTTAATGGATACCTTATCACCATTAATGACCGCCGTCTGCTCCCACGCCTTCGAGCCATCACAGATGCGCACTTTAACATCGAGTGAATCCTCAAACCCATACCGCTCAACCGCCACATCCACATCCACAACCGCCTTGTGAGGGCGCAGTTTAATGGTGCTTGTCTGCAAACTGTTGATACGGGCATAACGGTGGGTCTCAACCCTCACTTCTTTCCACAACCCGCAAACCACTAACCGAGGACCCCAATCCCATCCAAAGTGCATCGACGACTTACGTGCCCAAACGCGGGGACCATAGTAATCCCCCCAGAAACCGGGCATCTCCGGTAAACGCCTCTCATGAATGGCATCGAGGCGCGGGGTTATCGGGTGGAAACAGACCGCCACCAGATGCTCTCCCCCCTCCTTTGCCCATTTAGTGATATCAAATCGATAGGGAGTGAACATATTCTGACACTCCCCAATCACTTCGCCGTCTAAGAAAACAGTGGCGAACGTATCGACGCCATCGAAAACGAGTTCGACTCGTTCATCGGAGTTAGCGGGAGGTATTGTGAAGCGCGTACGATACCACCATTCCTTCTGCTCAACCCATCGAACTTGCTCTGCATTATTATCGTAATAAGGGTTAGGGATTCTGCCGATAGATTCAAGGGAAGTATGCACATCGCCTGGGACAGGGCATGATATACAACTTGATTCATCGAAACCGAGATTATGCGCGCCAGCCATTAGGCCAGTTGATGGTTCAAAATCACAAAGAGACCAGTTTCCAGTTAATGAAATCACAAAGTCCTCCAACAATTAGACAAGCTCATATCAGTTATCAATTCTACAACTTAAGAAAGGGTTCTGTCTAAGTTTTTTGGTGGCTGTGCTAAAATAGCCAAAAGTCAACAGAAAGAAAGAATACATAGGAGAGGCATTCTTAACGATGAGATTAATTGTAAGCTTAGCAACACTATTATTGGCGCTCACCGCATGTGCTGCGCCCAAGTTGGATGATTACGTTCAGAACGACATTAAAGACTTTAAATTAACAGCAAAAGCAGTCAAAGCAAACCAAGACGAACTAATGAAGATAAGCAAGGACTTTGCTCTAGGGTATCGCATGCTCAAAGGCTCTGCGACTGTTCAATATAAGGAACCTGGACGCGTACGTATGGAAGGCACCGTTGCCGGTGTTAAAATGCTCTTTGTCCTCAAAGACAACAAGAAACTCAGTGCAGTACCGGTATGGCATATTCGCGATGTTGAAGATATCACTCATTCGCCCGGAAAACGCACCACTTCACTTGATTTCGGGTTCATCACCCCCGGTCTGTTGCAGATTGCCAATGCAAAGTACATCCGAAAAGAATCAAACGGCAATTTTGTATTCGATGTCACCTGGAAAGACCCAGAGGACTCTTCTCGCCATCGAGTATGGGTCAATCCTGATACGCGCATTATCGAAAAGCGTGAATGGTACCGTCAAAGTGGTCGAATGATGGCCACGTTCAACTACAGCGGCGCCGTCAAGGTTTCCAAAGAAATCTACATGCCGTCCAAAGTTGAAATCTACAACACCGAAGGCAAACTAGCCGGCGAAACCACCCAATCCAACTTCGCCGTAAACTACGGCGC
>JBAXQP010000116.1 GCA_037131655.1 bacterium
GTTTATTACTTAATAGAGCGTGAACGTGAGGCAAGAAGCGATTTGCCGAAGGGGATGATCGAAAACCGTGTCGAATCGGCTCTGGAAGCTGTTAAAAAGACTGCCTCGTTAAAATTCTTGGATTGCCTGCGAATTTTATCGTGGATTCGGTTGGCTGCAGTGGAACAATTACTAGGGGCGACACCGCAGATGGTAGATCGATGGGCTGCTTTGGTAGAAATCGGCCCTCAGAATCTGGATGCGATGAATCGTCGCAGGGCAAGTTTTCTCAAGTCAATCTTGTCGAAGTGCAATATTTAGTGTGTATTACACATGCATTTTAAAGATTAGGCCTTTTAGACTAGGTGACGGATGGAACAATGATCAAGTATCTCCGTCATTTAATATAGATAAGGATATCAAGTTGGCGAATTTTAGCTTGTATAGAGGCTGAAGTGTCAACAATGGTAAACTTACTGTGTTCAAACTGCATTCACCGGGAACTTTGAGAGACTATTCTCTCGTTCCGAAAAGTGGATAGCAGACAAGCGCAAAAGCGCTTATTGAGCTTTCGCTTGGCTAGTAAATGAAATCTAGCAAGGCGGAAGGGGGGTTATTCATTATGTGGCAACGGTTTACAGAACGAGCCAGAAAAGTTGTATTTTATGCACAGGAAGAAGCCCAGCGATTTGGCGAAGGCTATGTGAGCACTGAGCACCTATTGCTTGGACTCGTACGTGAGCCTGACAGTGTGGCAGCTCGGGTGCTGGATCGCATGGGAGTAAGTCTGAATCGTGTACGCGCTGAAATCGAACGACAGCTTCCACGTGGGGAAGCTCGTCCGGGACAAGAGATGCAGCTGACCCCGCGTGCCAAGCGGGTTATTGACTTAGCATATGATGAAGCTAGGCAGCTTAACAATAACTATATCGGAACTGAGCACTTGCTCCTTGGACTTATCCGTGAAGGTGAAGGCCTGGCAGGACGCGTGCTTGGCAAACTAGGTGTCGATCTAGAACGTACTCGCCGTGAGGTGATGGCTTTGCAAGATAATGAGACGACTGCGAGTCCAGCTCGACATCGTTCGCGAACTCAAACTCTTGACGAATTCGGCCGTGATTTGACTGAACTGGCACGATCCGGCAAGCTGGACCCAGTCATTGGGCGGCATAACGAGATCGAACGCGTAATTCAAATTCTTTCAAGACGCACAAAGAACAATCCTTGTTTGGTAGGTGAGCCGGGTGTTGGCAAAACCGCTATCGCTGAGGGTTTAGCTCAGCGAATTATACATGGCGAGATTCCTGATGCGTTAAAGGAACGGCGAATTGTAGCGCTTGATTTGGCTGCATTGGTTGCCGGTACTAAATATCGAGGCGAATTCGAAGAGCGTATGAAGCGTGTGATGGACGAAGTCCGGAAAGCTTCCGGTGAAGTGATCCTCTTTATCGACGAGCTACACACGCTTGTCGGAGCCGGAGCTGCTGAAGGCGCAATTGACGCATCGAACATCATGAAGCCGGCGCTGGCTCGCGGCGAACTTCAGTGCATTGGCGCAACGACTTTCGATGAGTTTAGAAAATATATCGAGCGAGATGCTGCTCTCGCCCGAAGGTTCCAACCTGTTCAAGTTCATGAACCTACTGCCGAGGAGGCTGTTGAAATCCTCAAGGGGCTGCGCGAGCGTTATGAAAGTCATCACCATGTGGAGATAAAAGATAATGCTGTCGAGGCCGCAGTAAGTCTATCGTCACGTTATATTACCGATCGTCATCTGCCTGATAAGGCGATTGACCTGATTGATGAAGCGGCATCGCGAGTGCGATTGCAGTCCAGCCAGCCGCCGCTTGATCTGAGGAAGGCGCGTCTCGAACTTAGCCGTGTTGTGGAAGAACTCGAGCAAGCCAAGCGTAACGAGCAAACTGAACGTGTAGAATCCCTTCAAAACAAGGAAACCAAACTTCATGATGAAGTCGAAACGCTTGAGGCGAACTGGATGCAAACACGCGACGAAATCAAAAAGATTGTTGATGAGGACGAGATTGCGCATATCGTGCAGTCTTGGACCGGTATTCCGGTGTCTCGTCTGGTAGAAGCCGAAACCCAAAAGCTGCTGCGTATGGAAGAAGAGCTGCATAAGCGAATCATCGGCCAGCATGTTGCAGTTGAAGCTGTTTCTAGAGCAGTGCGCCGCGCTCGCAGTGGGTTGAAAGATCCTAAGCGACCGATGGGTAGTTTTATCTTCCTCGGCCCAACTGGTGTCGGTAAAACAGAGATGGCCCGAGCGTTGGCGGCTTTCTTGTTCAGCAATGAAAATAACTGTGTCAGAATTGACATGAGTGAATACATGGAGCGCTTCGCTGTTTCCCGATTGGTTGGGGCACCTCCTGGATATGTTGGATATGAAGAAGGCGGTCAGCTTACCGAGGCTGTTAGACGCAATCCGTACAGCGTGGTGCTGCTCGACGAAATCGAGAAAGCCCATCCGGAAGTATTCAACATTCTCTTGCAAGTGATGGAGGATGGTCGATTGACTGATGCGCAAGGGCGCGTGGTTGATTTCCGCAATACGGTAATCATCATGACCTCCAACGTAGGCGTTCGCCAAATGGGCGATGACGGCCGCATCGGAATAAGACATTACTCTGAAGACATTACCGACCCGAAAGTCTACGAGTCGATGAAAACTCGCATTATGGACGAGATGAAGAAGCTCTTCCGACCCGAGTTCCTCAATCGCGTTGATGAGGTAGTGGTCTTCCACCCGCTGACTCAAGAAGAGATCCTGTCCATCGTAGACTTGATGCTGGGTCGAGTTCAGGATCAGCTCACAACTCAGAAAATCATGCTCGAAGTGGATACTGCGACCAAGGAAATGCTCGCTAAAGCCGGTTTCGACCCGAACTTCGGCGCAAGGCCTTTGCGACGCTCAGTCCAACGCTATATCGAGGATCCTCTTGCCGAGGAAATCCTCTTGGGCCGCTTCACTATGGGCGACACCATCGTTGCCAAGCTAGAGATCGATGGCAAGATAGTCTTCACCAAAAAAGAAGACAAAGAACCCGCCATCGCCGGTATGAAGCCCTCCGAAGTAAAAGAACGCCCAAGTTCGAGCTAGTTAAAAGAACCAAAGCCCCCCGGCATTTGCCAGGGGGCTTTTTTAGTTTGTTAAAACCCCAACTTGTACAATTCGTTCGGGTTGTCCCATAGCCACTTTTTGGCGATAGTTATTGCCTGGGATTCTGTCATGTGGTTGGCGGCTACTCTTCCAGCCAATACTCCTGCGATGTTGTCTCGGGCAATGGATAAGTGGCCATAGACTTTTTCTACGGCAGAGGGGAGGTAGTCGCCGCCGAAGCCTAGGATTTTATTAACGGGGACGGTGTCGATGATTTCGTCCAGGGCTTCGAAGGTGGCTTTTTTGGAGATGATGTGAGCCCAGCAGAGGTTCAGCCAGACGTTGGGGAAGCTTTTACCCAGCATGATGGTCTCCCTAATCCACGGATAACCCAGATGGAAGATATCGAATTTGACGTTGGGATGTCTTTGGAGCATGGGAATCATGTGCAAGGGGTCGAGATTACGGAAGTCGCCCCAGTATCCTGTATGAACGGCTACTGGCAAATCAATTTGCCCGCAATATTTAATCATCTCGTCGATGATATAGCTTCGAAGGGTGATGCCTTCTGCCTTTCCTCCGTTGAAGAGGATGTTATTGAATATGCGAATCGCCTCTTGCCGATCGGGGGCTTCGAAAGGATTCGAAACCATCTTCATCCCCACTGCGCCTTCGGCTTTTTTAGTCTTAATATAGTTACGGCCGACATCGAGGTAATCATCGAGGGATCGAATGCAGGCATCCTGATCAAACACAGGATGCAGCAACCAGTTCAAGTTTTGATGATCCCAAATCTGAGGCATCGACACTAATCCGGTAAGGAGCGGCGTATCGCTGATGACCTTCGGATCATCGCACATGGTAAGGCTGGTGCGGATATTGCATGCTTTACGCAGCACTCGCTCATAAATGCCAGGCGTGTTGGCTTTCTTCATCGCATCAGTGATGGCTTGATAAGTGTTTTTATTAATATCATCCGCGCCATAGAACTTGCTAGCCGCAATCAACGACGCCTGGGCATAAGAGGTATAGCGGAAATTCTCCCAATAAGGCTCGAAAATACTCCATCGGTAATCCAGAGGGATGTTTTGGTTGAAGAGGGCTTTACGGTTCTCTTCATTTATTCCCGCCACACCCATATCACCACCGGTATAGTGGCTAAAAAGGTTAAACACATCCACTTCGGAGCCCGTCCGTTTATTCTCCGGCCCAAGGTGCTCATGACAATCAATTATCTCAAACGCCTCAATTTCAGTTAGAAGGCTTTTTTTAATGCTATCCAAAGACATTGATTTTCCTTTCGTGAAAACGCTCCGATTCTCTCTTGTGGTTAGCTATACCACATTCATAGACGTTGGGGGTGTAAAATAGTAGGAACTATTGGGTTTTGAGGAGATAGCTTGGTGTTGAGGCGCGTTGGTTTCACTTTGATAGAGTTATTGGTAGTGATTGCTATTATTGTTGTACTTGCTGCTATCCTTTTCCCTGTATTTGCTGCGGCGCGTGAGAAGTCACGTACGATATCATGCACCTCTAATATGAGACAACTTGGAATCGCGGTGATGGCTTACGTTCAAGATAATTCATCGGCCTACCCACCCTCGACTAACTATGCGACTCCAACAGGTTCCCCTTCACGAGTTTGGATGGCTTTGGTTGAAACATATGTTAAGAATGAAGGCGTTTTTATGTGCCCCAGCGCAAAACAACCGTCATTTCAGCGGACATGGTCTCAAAGAGGTTACCTCTCGGTCGGCTATACATCACAAACGGCATTCGATCCGACATCTGTAGAAGGGTTTCCAACAGTTCTGCGTGAGGCAGCGCTGTTATTTCCCACCAATACTCCGCTTTTTGCCGACACACCAAATGCTCCAGCGGGGCAAGCGATGGGCAAATATCGAGGCTATGTATTCGATCCATGTTCGGGCAACCTGTCAAACGCTGATCAGAGTTTGATCCCTCCACTTACAGGTGATACAGATATTGTTGCAGCCAACCCGAACCTAACCCCCGGTCAGCTCAAACCTATCTTCGCTAGACACCACTCCGACAAATGTGGAAACGGACGCGTTCAACTCATCCTAGCAGACGGACATGCCCAAAGTTATACTGCCAACTCAATCAACGCAATGGACAAAGGGGCAAACCTCATATGGCGCTTCCGAGGCCTTTGCCCTTACTAAAAAGCCCCTATCCCCCGATTTCAAAGGCTATGGTCGCGATCTTGAACGGTGTTAAAGTCAGCGTTATGTCCTTGCCTTTGACACTATAATTGGGTTCATCGATTAGTCTCTCGTTTAAATTCACCGGTTCCGCAGAGAGGACGTTTAGAGGGGTTGTGATTGTGCCGGTGACGGTTTGATTGGTTGTGTTATAGATGCGGACGATGAGCTTGTCTTCTCGCTCGGCCAGCTTGACGGCGCTTAGGACGAGGGCGTCGTTGTCCAAAGTGAAGGCGCTATAGTTCAAAGCCAGGTTGCCGGGGTGCTGGTCGGCTTCGATTACTTTTAACGGCGCATTAAGTAAATGGGCGGATTTCCAGACCTTCGCTTGTTCCCACGAGCCGATGTAGGGGATTAGGCGGTAATTGAAGGTGTATTCACCCAAACAATAGGCCAGCGGGGTGTGAATGCGCGGGTCGACGCGGTAAGGGCGCATATAGGTATCATCACGCGCTAACCACCCGACAGAGCGAAGCAGCGTGAGGGCAACTTCAGTGCTTTCGGGCATATCATCGACTTGGTACTCTGGCAAACCGATGCTTGCAACTGCTAAACCATATTGCTTATTATCCACCGCAAACCACATCTGCTGGCAGGTCGTGGCCTGTGGGATTTGATCCCAATCGGGATGCTTAGTCGGAGTGTTTTGACGTTCTATCACTCCAAAAGTGGTTTCGGCAACATGGGTCGGCGTTGTTATCGGCACAGTGGCGCGCATCCGCAATCGGTGCTCGATAGCGCGGTTATCGAATTTGGTTTCAACCTCAACATCCGTGCCGTCCGATCGCAATCGCACCTCATGGGACAATCGGCAAGCCACTTTCTTCTTGCTTCGCCCCCTGCGGCCTTGTTCCAAACTTTCAGGCAGCATGTAATCATATTCAATTCGAATTGCAGCGCGGACTGGGCCGGTTTCAATTAAACTAATCTCCGCATTCACCCCGTGGTTAGTGAACGTCTGAGAGTTGCTGGTGTAGGACCAATCGTCGATATCGCCGCAATCCTCAGTGTCTTCCATTGTAAGCGCATTCGGATAAACTACCCCTGAGCGCTTATCGGTGATATTGATTGTGCCGTTGGTATTCACATCTACCCGCAGATAAGGGTTCTCTAATAGAGTTGGCGTTGCCACTAATAGGTTAGCGCTTTTGTTTTCTGGCGCCCAGTCGGCGAAAAAGGTTTTATAGCCAAACGCCGGCACATTGCGAGCGTCGATTAGCAAATCAAAGCTCCATGTCTTCTGATTGGGCGCTGAGGGATAGCCTTCTTCTAGTTCACGGAAGTTTTGATTGACCATCTGGCATTGAACAGGTTTTCCATTCTCGTCCCGAACTTGAACCGTGCGAGCCATTTCATCTGAAGGCAATCCCATTATAACGGTGAATTTGGCGATTTCGCTGATCGGCCAGCCGTGGGGATTGAAGACGACCAGCGCCTTGCTCTTATCCCCTTCCGTCTCCCAAACCTTCTGATAGAGTTCCTTCTGGCGAAGGGAAATGCCACTAAACCATTCCTTCTTGCCCTGCTCTGGTTCTAAAGTATTGATGAACATGGCTATATGCTTTAGACTGGAGTCGCGAATAAGTTCACCCATCTGTTCTGCTGAAGCAAATCGCTGCATCATCTCGGGCGTTGCGGGGTCAATGTGCTCGCCATAGATCGAGTCATGAGCATGGTTCTTAAGCAACTCTTTCCATGCAGCACGAATATACTGCCGGTCATATTTCAGCCCTAATAATGAGGCCAACGCTGCAACCGGCTCGGCATATTTTTCCAGAAGTGTTTCTACTTCCCGATTGCGCTGCTTCAAGTGCATCCGTGCAGAGGAGGTGCCGCTGATTAGACATTCGTGTTTGGCACCTCGCAACTCGCCTTTAATTACCCCTAAATTAGGCTCACAGCTCAAGACTGCTTCGGCATATTCTGGGAACGATGCATGAAGCACATTATAGGGCAGCGTCTTTCCTGCATGGTTAATTACTTTGGTTAGATAGGGGCTAGGCTCGACAAAATCGCCGCCATTATTGAACAAGACAAACGGCGTTTTTACTTTTGGCAGCATCATCTCGATCATTTTCTTGATTTCTTGCGTATGCTCATCGAGATCAGGCGGGGAACCATCGGGAGTATGGCCGATATTGCTGGCGTTTCCGTAGCTAAAACGTTGATGGCAGAGAAGAACGCGTGTCCCGTCCAAACCTTCCCACCAGATTTCGAGGTCATCTTCTTCGGGATATCCTCCCAATCCACGCATTAGAAAAGCGGACTTAATTCCAAAACCATTTAGAATCTGTGGCAGCTGTGAAATATGTCCAAGCGTATCGGGCACATAACCAGCCTTCATGGCATGACCGCCGTACTCTTCGGCGATATGATGTCCAATTAGCGCATTATGGACGATCGACTCCGAACTGCATAAAAATTCATCAAGAGAAACATACCAAGGCCCGATTTGAATTCTCCCTTCTCGAATGAACTCGGCAATATGCTCTCGCTCGTTCGACCTGATTTCCAAATAATCCTCTATCGGCACTGCCTGGCCATCGAAGGAGAAACAAAGATAATCAGGGTCAGTGCCGAGAATTTTCAGCAGCTTATCGACCAGTTTAATCAGGCGGAAGCGATACTGTTGAAACGTACTACCCCACTCCCGATCCCAGTGTGTAGTCGAACAAACCATCGCCGTAACTTTTGGTGATTTATCTGCCAATTCAAATCTCCTAATTATCTAATCATAAAGCCAATCGCCAACAATGCCACTAACATCGGAATTATACATCCCATTGCGCGGCCGAGTTTTCTTTGACGGCCGGACCGTGTCAGTGGAATACCGATTGCTCTCGAAATCCGTGACTTGGCAGCGGAAATGCCAAGTAATCTTTTCCAAGAAAATCCTCCTCTATTCATGCGGGGCCTCCTCCAATTG